>NZ_JBFTSF010000143.1:0-15527 GCF_056399905.1 Cupriavidus sp. 01L46 | reverse complement strand
GCTCCCCCTCCCAGCAACACGGGTTCCGCACCGTGTTCCGCGTTGTCAGCGGCAACTTCCTGGAAATGTACGACTTCATGGTGTACGGCTTCTACGCCGCCGCCATCGCCAAGACGTTTTTCCCCAGCGGCAACGAGTTCGCCTCGCTGATGCTCTCGCTCGCGACCTTCGGCGCGGGCTTCCTGATGCGTCCGCTTGGCGCCATCATCCTGGGCGCGTACATCGATCATCACGGCCGCCGCAAGGGCCTGATCATGACGCTGGTCCTGATGGCGCTCGGCACCCTTCTGATCGCCTGCGTGCCGGGCTATGCGTCGATCGKCGTGGCCGCACCTTTGCTGGTGCTGGCGGGCCGGCTGCTGCAGGGCTTCTCCGCCGGCGTTGAGCTGGGCGGTGTGTCGGTGTACCTGGCGGAAATCGCCAAGCCCGGCAAGAAAGGCTTTTACGTGGCCTGGCAATCGGCCAGCCAGCAGGTGGCGGTGATCTTTGCCGGTCTGCTCGGCGTGGTGCTGCACTCGATGCTGTCGCCCGAGGAAATGGGCGAATGGGGCTGGCGCATTCCGTTCCTGATCGGCTGCCTGATCGTGCCGTTCCTCTTCCTGATCCGCCGCTCGCTGGAAGAAACCGAAGAGTTCAAGACCCGCAAGCATCGCCCCAGCATCAGCGAGATCTATCGCTCGATGCTGGAGAACTGGCGCATCATCGTGGCCGGTTGCATGATGGTTGTGATGACAACGGTGTCGTTCTACATGATCACCGCGTACACGCCGACCTTCGGCAAGACCGTGCTCAAGCTGGATGATGTCGACAACCTGATCGTCACCATGTGCGTGGGGCTGTCCAACTTCATCTGGCTGCCGCTGATGGGCGCCTTGTCGGACCGCGTGGGCCGCAAGCCGCTGCTGGTGACCTTCACCATCCTCACATTGCTCACGGCCTATCCGGCGGTGTCCTGGCTGGTGGCGGAGCCGTCATTCAGCCGCCTGCTGATGGTCGAGCTGTGGCTGTCCTTCCTGTACGGCAGCTACAACGGCGCGATGGTGGTGACCCTGACCGAAGTGATGCCGCCCGCGGTGCGCACGGCGGGCTTCTCGCTGGCGTATAGCCTGGCCACGGCCCTGTTCGGCGGCTTCACGCCGGCCATCTCGACCTACCTGATCCACAGCACCGGCAACAAGGCCGCGCCTGGCCTGTGGCTGATGTTTGCCGCTGCATGCGGGCTGATCGCCACGCTGGTGATTTTCCGCGGCGGACGGCAGCATGCCTACGTCGAGCCCGCGGCCAAGGCTGCCTGAGGTTCACGAGGGCGGCCCTGCTGGGGTAGACTCGCCGTTCCGGCAGGGCGGCTGCGAACACCGCGGCTGACATCGCGCGGCAATATGACGGCGCCAACATCACTAGCCGGCGCCCGCGCTTGCCGGATGTGCGGCGCCCCGCGCTTGGCTATCGGGCTCTTTGAGAATATCAATTAGCCCCGCCCCCCGGGGATGACGCATAATCCATGTTCGTTGCGCGGCAGCCTGGTCTTATCCGTTGGTGATGGCCCGGCTTGCAACGCGAGCGTCTCTCTTCAACCGTATCCAGGAGCAGTCTATGAAGACCGTTGGTGACAAGATCGAAGCCTTCCACGTCGTCGGCGTCAAGCCGGGTTTCAACAACCATGAAGAGAACGGCCAGTCGGCTTTTGAAGACATCACCGAAAAGTCGTTCGAGGGCAAGTGGAAGATCATTTACTTCTACCCGAAGGACTTCACCTTCGTGTGCCCGACCGAAATCGTTGCTTTCGCCAAGCTCAACGGCGACTTCGCCGACCGCGACGCGATCGTGCTGGGCGGCTCGACCGACAACGAATTCGTGAAGCTGGCATGGCGCCGTGAGCACAAGGACCTGAACAAGCTGGACCAATGGCAATTCGCCGACGTGACCGGCTCGCTGATCGACCAGCTCGGCGTGCGTGACCGCGCTGCCGGCGTCGCGCTGCGCGCTACCTTCATCGTCGATCCGGACAATGTCATCCAGCACGTGTCGGTGAACAACCTGAACGTCGGCCGTAACCCGGACGAAGTGCTGCGTATCCTCGACGGCCTGCAAACCGACGAGCTGTGCCCGTGCAACCGCACTGTTGGCGGTGCCACGCTGTAAGCTGTCGACCCGCTGGCATGCTGCACAAACTGCCGGTGAGAAATTGCCGGCGATTTGTGACGATCTGCGCGCCGGGCTACGGCCCGCGCCTCAAAACCCGCCAAGGCGGGTTTTTTGAGACCTTACCGATAGGAGATTTGTATGGAATTCCTCAGCACGATTAAAGGCCTTATTCCTGACTACGCCAAGGATATCCGCCTGAACCTCGATGGCACCATCGCCCGCTCCTCGCTCGAGGGCAACGATGCGGTGGCGGTGGCGCTGGCCGCGGCGTTTGCCGCCAAGAGCCGCGTGATCGTCGACGCGATCCGCAACGCGGGCGTGCTGTCGCCCGAGGAAACCAATGCCGTGCTCACCGCCTCCGCGCTGATGGGCATGAACAACGTCTGGTACCCGTTCGTGGAAATGGCCGACGACCAGGATCTCGCGACGCAGCCGGCCGGCCTGCGCATGAATGCATACGCCACGCACGGCGGCGTGGACAAGCGCCGCTTCGAGATGTACGCGCTGGCCGCATCCATCGTCGGCAAATGCCATTTCTGCATCAAGTCGCACTATGCGCTGCTCAAGAACGAGCAAGGCATGACCGCGCAGCAGCTGCGCGACGTGGGCCGCATTGCCGCCGTGGTCGTGGCGGCTGCCAACGTCATCGCGGCGGAATAAGGCCGTATCGAGGCCTTGCGGGTAGCACGCGCCGGCACGGCACGGCCCCGCATGATGCTTCCGGTACTTCCCCGAAAGCCCCGCGGCGCAAGGCCGGCGGGGCTTGCCCAGCATGCCGCGCGCGTCAGCGCAAGCCTGTTGCCAGCGCGCCTAGTCGGTAATTCACTGACTGCATTTGTGCACCGAAGGGCCTACAATCCAGCAAGGTCACAGCCTTCGCCACCTCTGCCATGAGCACCCTTCCTTCGCATACCTCCCCCCGCTTTCACTACCGCCTCGCCACCGTGCAGGACTGGGGCGACATTGCCGCCGTGACCCAGCAAGCCTATGGGCAATATGAGCTGGAGATCATGGAGGACTGCCGCGAATCCTTCCAGCAAGGCATGAAAGCCGTGCTGGCCGCATCGACTTCGGAAATGGAATGGTGGGTGGCGGAAACCGATCACGGCATCAGCGGCGCGGTGTTGTTCTGCCATCCCGGYGCCACGTTGCAGGCGCTGGACGGCAGCACCATCACGCTCGCCTTGCCGGAAGCCCGGCTGCTCGCGGTCAGCCCGCAGGCACGCKGGCTGGGCCTTGGCCGCACGCTGATGCAGGTCTRCATCCAGCGCGCGCGCGATATCGGCGCCGGCGCGCTGCTGGTGCGCACCATGCCGGAAATGAAATCCGCCAACCAGCTGTGCCAGCAGATGGGTTTTGTCAAACGCACCGAAGCCGGTGCGCGCTCGGGCCCGATGGCCAGGCTGATCGACTACCTCTACGCGCTCCCGCCCGAAGCCGCTGGCGCAACCGGGGCGGCCGCCGGAGGCTGAGCGCGCTGCGCCCAGCCCTGCACCAACGCAACGCCGCGCCAGCCCCGCATCAATCCTGCGGGGAGACGATCGTGCCGCGCCAGATCAGCACCACGGCTTGCGCAACGATACCTTCCTGACGCCCCTCGAAGCCCAGCTTCTCATTGGTCTTGGCCTTGACGTTGCAGCTGGCGGCAGCCAAGCCCAGGTCCTCCGCCAGGTTCGCCACCATGGCGCCGATATGCGGCGCCAGCTTCGGCGCCTGCGCGATCACCGTCGCATCCACGTTGCCAATTTCATAGCCGGCCTCGCGCACGCGCCGCGCGGCCTCGCGCAGCAGCACACGGCTGTCCGCGCCGGCAAAACGCGGATCGGTGTCGGGAAAGTGGCGGCCAATGTCGCCCAGGCCGGCCGCCCCGAACAGCGCATCGGTGATGGCGTGGAGCAGCGCGTCCGCATCGGAATGGCCCAGCAGGCCGCGGTCATGGGGAATGTCCACGCCGCCCAGGATGAGCTTGCGGCCCGGCACCAGCGCGTGCACGTCATAGCCTTGGCCGACGCGGATATCGAATGGGGTCATGGGAACAATTCTCCTTCAGGATCGGAACGGGGATGGATAGGAATGAATAGGGATCGGCGGGGATGGCAGGCAATGCACGAGGATGACGGTCAGGGCATGCCAGCACCCTCACCCAGCAACAGTTCGGCCAGCGCGAAATCCTCGGGGTAGGTCACTTTGAAATTGCGCAGCGAGCCATTGACCAGGCGCGGATGCAGGCCCAGCCGCTCGATCGCGCTGGCCTCGTCGGTCACCACGGCGCCCGCGGCCAGCGCTTCCTGCAGCGCCTGCCGCAACACACCCAGGCGGAACATCTGTGGGGTCTGCGCCTGCCACAAGCCCTCGCGCGAGACCGTGGCGCCGATGCGCACCACGGCCGCCGGCTGTCCGCCAGGGGGCGCATCGGCGCGCTTGAGCGTATCGGGCACCGGCACCGCCAGGATGCCGCCGATGGCGGCGTCGGGGCCGTCTTCGTCTGCGCCGTCGCCMTCCACCGCGCGCACCAGCGCGTGGATCATGGCGGGCGTCAGGCCCGGGCGGGCCGCATCATGGACCAGCACCCAGTMACGGTCCGTGGCGCCAAGTTGCGCCAGGTGATGCAGGCCAGCCAGCACCGAGGCATGGCGCGTATCGCCGCCCACGAAGGCTGTGTCAAAACGCAGGCCGGCAAACGCCGCCGCGCCGAAGCGGGACTCCAGCGGCATATCGTCGGGCGCCAGCACCAGCGCGGTGGCGCTGATGGCATCGCAGGCGGCAAAAGCGGCGAGCGCGTACCAGATCATCGGCCGGCCGGCCACGGTCTGGTATTGCTTGGGCAGGCTGCCGCCCGCGCGGCTGCCGGTACCGGCACAGGGAATCAGGGCAAATCGGCGAGCAGACACGGATAGCGTGAGGGACAAGGTAAGCGCCCTGCCAGGAGCACGGCGCAAGGCTTCAGGGCCCCCGCCATGGGCGGGGGAGCGGGAAGCGCGGCATTGAAAACGCGGATTCGGAGCGCATTCTATAATACGGCCTTCGCTCGCGGACATGCGGGCGTCGATCAGCGCGAGCGCCCGCCGGGCGCCGCATGCTTCGTCCACTCCCCGCCCGCGACGCCGGCGGGGTGTCGCTGTTGCATCGCCGCGCTCTTTTTGCCCCACAACGCCTGAAAGCCGCCAACAAGCCAGCMCGTACCCGATGCCTGAAGCCAATCGCCCCGCCCCCTTCGCCAACCTCCCCTTGGTCAAGGCCGGCCAGCGTTATACCGTGTCCGGCCTGCCTGGCTCCGCCGACGCCCTGGCACTGGCCACCTATGCCAGCCAGCACCGCGAGCGCGTGCCGATGCTGGCAGTGGTGTGCGCCAACGCGGTCGACGCGCAGCGGCTGGCCGAGGAAATCCCCTGGTTCGCGCCCGGCCTGCGGGTGCGCCTGCTGCCCGACTGGGAAACCTTGCCGTACGACAGCTTCTCGCCGCACCAGGACCTGGTCTCGGAGCGGCTCGCCACGCTGCACGACATCCAGGGCGGCCAGTGCGACATCATGCTGGTGCCGGCGCAGACCGCGCTCTACCGGCTGGCGCCGCCCGCTTTCCTCGCGGCCTACACTTTCTTCTTCAAGCAGGGCGAGAAGCTGGACGAGGCCGCGCTCAAGGCGCAGTTCACGCTGGCCGGCTACGAGCATGTCAGCGCCGTGATGCGGCCCGGCGAGTACAGCGTGCGCGGCGGCCTGATCGACCTGTTCCCGATGGGCTCGCCGCTGCCGTACCGGATCGACCTGTTCGGCGACGAGATCGAAACCATCCGCGCCTTCGATCCCGATACGCAGCGCAGCCTGTACCCCGTGAAGGAAGTGCGCTTGCTGCCGGGCCGCGAGTTCCCGCTCGACGACGCCGCACGCACCGCGTTTCGCGGCCGCTGGCGCGAACTGTTCGAAGGCGATCCGAGCAAATCGACGATCTACAAGGACATTGGCAATGGCGTGCCGTCGGCCGGCATCGAGTACTACCTGCCGTTGTTCTTCGAAAGCTCGGCCACCGTCTTCGACTACCTGCCTGCCAACAGCCAGCTCGCCTTTACCGGCGATGTGCCTGACGCCATCCGCCGCTTCTGGGCCGACACCACGCAGCGCTACAACTTCATGCGCCATGACCGCGAGCGGCCGCTGCTGCCGCCCGCCGCGCTGTTCCTGTCGGAAGAGCAGTTCTTCGCAGGCGCAAAGCCGCTGGCGCGGCTCGTGCTGCAAGGCACCGCGACCGGCGACACCGTGCCACTGGCTGAGTCCCTGCCCGATGTCTCGGTCAACCGGCGCGCAGAAGATCCGCTAGTCAATCTGGAAGCGTTGCTGCTGAAAAAAGACCGGCGCGTGCTGATGTGCGCGGATTCCGCCGGACGGCGCGAAACGCTGCTGCAGCTGTTCGGCGAAAGCGGGCTGCGCCCGCAGCCGATCGATGATTACGCCGCCTTCCTGGCGGGAGATTCGCATTTCTCCATCGTGGTGGCGCCGCTGCAAAGCGGCTTTGCCGTGCCCGGCGCGCAAGGCATCGAGCCGCTGGCCTTTGTCACCGAGGCCGAGCTGTATGCCGGCACCGCGCGCCGCACGGGCCGGCGCAAGCAGGAACAAGCCAGCGCCGTCGACTCGATGGTGCGCGACCTGGCCGAGCTCAAGATCGGCGATCCGGTCGTGCATAGCGAGCACGGCATTGGCCGCTACCAGGGCCTGGTCTCGCTGGACCTGGGCCAGGGCGAGGAGGAATTCCTGCACCTGGACTACGAGAAAGGCAGCAAGCTGTACGTGCCGGTGCACCAGTTGCATGTGATCTCGCGCTACTCCGGCGCCGATCCGGACACCGCGCCGCTGCACTCGCTGGGCTCCGGCCAGTGGGACCGCGCCAAGCGCCGCGCCGCGCAGCAGATCCGCGACACCGCCGCGGAGCTGCTCAACCTGTACGCGCGCCGCGCCTTGCGCCAGGGCCATGCCTTCGAGCTGACGCCCAGGGACTATGAGAAGTTTGCCGAGAGCTTCGGCTTCGAGGAAACACCGGACCAGGCCGCGGCCATCGCCGCGGTGATCGCCGACATGACCTCGGGYAAGCCGATGGACAGGCTGGTGTGCGGCGACGTGGGCTTCGGCAAGACGGAAGTCGCATTGCGCGCCGCCTTCGTCGCGGTCATGGGCGGCAAGCAGGTGGCCATCCTGGCGCCCACCACGCTGCTGGCCGAGCAGCATTTCCAGAATCTATCCGACCGCTTTGCCGAATGGCCGGTGCGCATCGTGGAGCTGTCGCGCTTCAAGACCAAGAAGGAGATCGACGGCGCCATCAAGCAGATCAACGACGGCACCGCCGATATCGTGATCGGCACCCACAAGATGCTGTCGGACGACGTCAAGTTCCAGCGCCTGGGGCTGGTCGTCATCGATGAGGAACACCGCTTTGGCGTGCGCCAGAAGGAAATGCTGAAGACCCTGCGCGCCGAGGTCGACGTGCTCACGCTGACCGCCACGCCGATTCCCCGCACGCTGGGCATGGCGCTCGAAGGCCTGCGCGACTTCTCCGTGATCGCCACCGCGCCGCAAAAGCGCCTGGCCATCAAGACCTTCGTGCGCCGCGAGGAAGACGGCGTGGTGCGCGAGGCCATCCTGCGCGAGCTCAAGCGCGGCGGACAGGTCTACTTCCTGCACAACGAGGTCGACACCATCGAGAACAAGCGCGCCAAGCTCGCCGAGCTGGTGCCGGAAGCACGCATCGCGGTGGCGCACGGGCAGATGCACGAGCGAGAGCTGGAGCGCGTGATGCGTGACTTCGTGGCACGGCGCGACAACATCCTGCTGTGCACCACCATCATCGAGACCGGCATCGACGTGCCGACCGCCAACACCATCCTGATCCACCGCTCCGACAAATTCGGCCTGGCGCAGCTGCACCAGCTGCGCGGCCGCGTCGGGCGCTCGCACCACCAGGCCTATGCCTACATGCTGGTGCACGATGTCGAAGGCCTGAGCAAGCTCGCGCAGCGCCGGCTCGAAGCCATCCAGCAGATGGAGGAACTGGGCTCGGGCTTCTACCTGGCCATGCACGACCTGGAAATCCGCGGCGCGGGCGAAGTGCTGGGCGACAAGCAATCGGGCGAGATCCACGAGATCGGCTTCCAGCTCTACACCGACATGCTCAACGCCGCCGTCAAGTCGCTCAAGGCCGGCAAGGAACCGGACCTGATGGCGCCGCTGGCCGTGACCACCGAAATCAACCTGGGCACCCCGGCCCTGCTGCCCAGCGACTATTGCACCGACGTGCACGAGCGCCTCTCGCTATACAAGCGCCTGGCCAATTGCGAGACGGCCGAGCGCGTGGACGATATCCAGGAAGAACTGATCGACCGCTTCGGCCGCCTGCCGCCGCAGGCGCAAGCGCTGATCGAAACGCACCGCCTGCGCATCACCGCTGTGCCGCTGGGCGTGCGCAAGATCGACGCCAGCGACGCGGCCATCAGCATGCAGTTCCTGCCCAACCCGCCGATCGACGCCATGAAGATCATCGAGCTGGTGCAGAAGAACCGCCATATCAAGCTGGCCGGCCAGGACAAGCTGCGCATCGAGGCCAAGATGCCGGATGTGGCAGTGCGAGCGCAGACCATCAAGCACACCCTGCGCCAACTGGCCTGATTGGCCTGATTGGCCTGATCATTGCTCCACAGTACCCGTTTGCGGCGCGACGGCGCCGCGGCGGGCCACGATGGTGCATCGTGCATGGACCGACGGGCCAGCACGGTGTAGCATCATTTACTTAACACGTTACCCAAAGCCAACCGCCATGCACGCCGATACCCTCAGCAAGCCTGCCGATGCCGCAACCCGCGGCAGCGCGCTCGACTGGACCCAGCGCCTGGTCAGCTACGACACCACCAGCCGTCACTCCAACCTCGGCCTGATCGAAGCGGTGCGCGATCATTTCCTGGCCAAGGGCCTGCGTCCCCATCTGAGCTACAACCCGCAGGGCGACAAGGCCAACCTGTTCGTCACCGTGCCTGCCGCCGATGGCAGCACCGATGGCGGCATCGTGCTGTCGGGCCATACCGACGTGGTGCCGGTGGACGGCCAGAACTGGACCACGGACCCGTTCAAGCCGGTGATCCGCGATGGCCGCCTGTACGGGCGCGGCACCTGCGACATGAAGGGATTCATCGGCACCAGCCTGGCGCTGCTGCCCACGCTGCTCGAAGCCAGGCTGCGTGAGCCGGTGCACTATGCGCTGTCCTTCGACGAAGAGATCGGCTGCATGGGCGCCCCCTACCTGCTGGCGGAACTGCGCGAACGCGGCGTGACCCCGGGCGGCTGCATCGTCGGCGAGCCCACCASCATGCGCGTGATCGTCGCGCACAAGGGCATCAACGCCTACCGCTGCTGCGTCAAGGGCCAGGCCGCGCATTCGTCGCTCACGCCCAAGGGCGTCAACGCCATCGAGTACGCCGCCCGCCTGATCTGCCATATCCGCGACATCGCYGAYGARTTCAAGGCCAACGGCCCSTACGATCRMGMCTTCGACGTGCCSTTCACSACSGCCCAGACCGGCACCATCCACGGCGGCATCGCGCTCAACACCATTCCGGCGTTGTGCGAGTTCGTGTTCGAATTCCGTAACCTGCCGGGCGTCGATCCGGAAGCCATCTTTGCCCGCATCCAGGGCTACGCCAACGACGTGCTGCTGCCGAAAATGCGCGCCGAGCATGCCGACGCGGGCCTGACCATCAACAAGATCGCTGCCGCGCCCTCGCTCGACGTGGCCGAGCAGGCCGCCATCACGCAGCTGGTGCGCGCGCTGACCGCCGACCGCGACGTCAACAAGGTCGCCTACGGCACCGAGGCCGGCCTGTTCCAGCGCGCCGGCATCCCGGCCGTGGTGTGCGGCCCCGGCGATATCGAGCAGGCCCACAAGCCCGACGAGTTCGTCGCGCTGGACCAGCTCGCCGCCTGCGAAGCCTTCCTGCACAAGGTGGTCGACAGCCTGCGCGTGAACTAAGCCGTTTTCCTCGTTTTCCGTTGTAGCCGGCCCGCTAACCCTGCGGGCCGGTGGTTGCGTCATGTCCAAAAATAACCCGGAGACACCATGACAGCAGTATCGGCAAGCGGTAGCAGCAATAGCGGCGCGGCAGCATCGGCAGCGCCCGCCTCGCGCCATCCCTGGCGCGCGGTGATCTCAGCCTCGATCGGCAATGCGCTGGAGTGGTTCGACCTGGTCGTCTACGGCTTTTTTGCCGTCACCATCTCCGCGCTGTTCTTCCCCAACCACGATGAAAACACCTCGCTGCTGCTGACGCTCGGCACCTTCGGCGTGTCGTTCTTCATGCGGCCGCTGGGCGCGGTGGTAATCGGCGTCTATGCCGAYCGCAAAGGCCGGCGCGCCGCGCTGACGCTCTCCATCCTGCTGATGATGGTGGGCACGCTGATCATCGCGCTACTCCCCACCTATGCCGCGATCGGCGTCATGGCGCCCATCGGCATCGTGCTGGCGCGCATGATCCAGGGCTTCTCGGCCGGCGGCGAATTCGGCAGCGCCACCGCCTTCCTGGCCGAGCACGCGCCCAACCGGCGCGGTTTCTACTCCAGCTTCCAGGTCGCCAGCCAGGGCCTCACCACCCTGCTTGCCGCGGGCTTTGGCGCGGTGCTAACCACCACGCTCACGCCCGACCAGATGCAATCCTGGGGCTGGCGCGTGCCCTTCCTCTTTGGCCTGCTGATCGGCCCGGTGGCGTACTACATTCGCCGCCACGTCGACGAAACCCCCGAATTCCTCCAGGCCGAGACCACCGAGACGCCGCTGCGCGACACGCTCAGCCACCAGAAGGAGCGCCTGCTGCTGGCCATGGGTGTGGTCATCGTGGCCACGGTGTCGACCTACCTGGTGCTGTACATGCCCACCTACGCGGTCAAGCAGCTCGRCCTGCCGCCCTCGGCGGCGTTTGCCGCCACGCTGGCCACGGGTGTGGTGCAGATGCTGTTCGCCCCGCTGGTCGGGCACTGGTCGGATCGCTATGGCCGCATCCCGCCCATGCGCCTCGCCGCGCTGCTGTTGCTGGTGTCGATCTGGCCGCTGTTCTGGCTGCTCAGCCACTATCCCGGCTTCGGCGTGATGCTGGCGGTGCAGGTGGTGCTGGGACTGATGATGACGCTGTACTTCGGCGCGCTGCCCGCGCTGGCGTCGGAGATCTTCCCGGTCAAGACGCGCACCACGGGCCTCTCGCTCTCGTACAACATCGCGGTGACGCTGTTCGGCGGGTTCGCGCCCTTCATCCTGACCTGGCTGATCGGTGCCACCGGCAGCAAGCTGGCGCCGAGCTTCTACCTGATGGCCTGCGCCGTGGTGAGCCTGGTGGCGCTGGGCCAGACGCGTGCGCGCCTGGGCATCCGCTAGTCGCGCATGCGTTGGTTTGTTCATCCTGTTCCATCACGAAAAAATAAAAAAGGAGTCTTCATGGCAGCACGCCAAGCCCATTCCCCTGCCGCGCTGCGCGCCGGCGTTTCCGCCCTCGCGCTGGCCGCCGGCCTGCTGTGCCTGGCACCCGCCGCCGCGCAGGCGCAAGCCACCGGCAGCGAGAGCCTGCAGGCCCAGATCGAGACCCGCGCCAAGGCCGTCGAAGCCCAGCTGATCGCCTGGCGCCGCGACATCCACCAGCATCCCGAACTTGGCAACTATGAGGTCCGTACCTCCAAGCTGGTGGCAGACCATCTGCGCAAGCTCGGCATGGAAGTCACGACGGGGGTCGCCAAGACCGGCGTGGTGGGCGTGCTCAAGGGCGGCAAGCCGGGCCCCGTGGTGGCGCTGCGCGCGGACATGGATGCCTTGCCGGTGAAAGAGCGCGTGGACGTGCCCTTCGCCTCCAAGGCCAAGGGGCAGTATCTCGGCAAGGAAGTGGACGTGATGCACGCCTGCGGGCACGACACCCACGTCGCCATCCTGATGGCCACGGCCGAGGTGCTGGCCGGCATGAAGGACCAGTTGCCCGGCACGGTCAAGTTCATCTTCCAGCCGGCCGAGGAAAGCCCGGCGGATTTCGAGCCCAACGGCAGCAATATGTGGGGCGCCAAGCAGATGGTGGCTGAGGGTGTGCTGGACAATCCCAAGGTGGATGCCATCTTCGGCCTGCACGTGAGCAGCGGCATCGAGTCGGGCAAGCTGGCCTGGCGCAGCGGCCCGTCGATGGCCGCCGCCGACCAGTTCTGGATCGACGTCAAGGGCCGCCAAACCCATGGCGCGCGCCCCTGGGGCGGCATCGACCCGATCGTGGTGGCGTCGCAGATCGTGCTAGGCCTGCAGACCATCCAGAGCCGCCAGGTCAACGCCATGCTGGAGCCTTCGGTGATCACGGTCGGCACCATCCACGGCGGCAACCGCATGAACATCGTGCCGGAGAAAGTCGAAATGATGGGCACGGTGCGCACCTATGACGAAGGCATGAAAAAAGACATCCATGCCCGCATGAAACGCACCACCGAAGCCATCGCCAGCAGCGCCGGCGCCGAGGCCACCTTCAAGGTCGTGGAGCTTTACAACGCCACCGTCAACCAGCCCGCGCTGACCGACAAGATGGCGCCCACCCTCAAGCGCGTGGCCGGTGACGGCAACTGGATGATCGCGCCCAAGGCCACGGCGTCGGAGGATTTCTCCTTCTATCAGGAGAAGGTGCCGGGGTTGTTCTTCAACCTGGGTGTGACGCCCAAGGGCGTGGATGTGACCAAGGCAGCATCCAACCACTCGCCGGAGTTCTATGTGGATGAGGCCGCGCTGGTGAATGGGGTCAGGGCGCTAGCTGGCCTGACGGTCGACTATATGACGATGGCGCAGCGATAAGGGGGTTGCCGGGCAGTCCGCGCAAGGCGTGCGAGCCACCTCCTCCTCGCCACCTGCCCGTCGACTGCCCGATTACCTGCCCAGTATGGTCAGGCAGGCCACTGCCTCTTCCACGCCGTGCAGGCCACCACCGTTCTCGGCAATAGCGATTCGCGCACCGTCCACCTGGCGCGCGCCTGCCTCTGCTCGCAACTGCGATACCAGCTCATAGACCTGCCCAAGGCCGGTGGCGCCGATTGGGTGCCCCTTGGACTCCAGGCCGCCGGAGGTGTTGACGGGGATGCGCCCGCCGATACGCGTATCGCCCCGCTCCGCGGCCAGACCACCCTCGCCGGGCTCGCAGAGGCCGAGTGCCTCCACCTGAATCACTTCGCCGATGGCGCTGGCGTCATGCACTTCCGCGAGCGAGATATCGCGCGGCCCCACCCCGGCGATCCGGTAGGCGTCGGCCGCCCCTTTGCGCACAAGGTGGTCGGCAAGCTGTGCCGGCGCGCGGTCGCTGCCGGTCACCACGACGGACGCAAGCACCCGGATGGCACGGCTGCGGCTGCCGTCGAGCCGGGCAAGAGCCGCCTCGCTGCACACGATGGCAGCGGCAGCCCCATCGCTGATGGGCGAGCACATCGGCAGTGTCAGCGGGAACGTGATCGGCGGCGCGGCCAGGATTTCCTCGATGGTGTAGGCCTCGCGGTATTGCGACAGCGGGTTGTGCACGGAATGCCGATGGTTCTTGGCGGAGACGGCGGCAAAATGGCGCTGCGTCGATCCGTATTCCCGCATGTGCATCCTGCCCATGGCCGCGTAGATGTCCATGAACACGCTGTAGGGCCTGGGTGAGGTCGAGCCATCCGGCACTTCCACGCCTTCGCCCATGGCCAGTAGCCGGGCGGTGCCGGCCGCCTTGTCGTGAACGTCCCACGCACCATCGAACACGCTCAGCGTGCGCGCCTTGTCAGTGGAGAACATCTTCTCCGCACCCACCGCCAGCACGATATCGGCGGCGCCCGCCTTGATGTACTGGACCGCCAGGTGCAGCGCCGAGCTGGCGCTGGCGCACGCATTCTCGACATTGATCACCGGGATGCCCTGGATACCCATGCTGCGCAGCGCGATCTGGCCGCGGATCATGTCCTGGCCCTCCATATGCCCCTGCGTGCAATTGGCAAAGAAGGCGCCCTGCAACGCGCGGGCCTCGCAGCCCGCATCCTTCAGGGCAGACGTCACGGCTTCGCGCGTCAGGTCCTTGATGCTCTTGCCGATCTGCTTGCCGAATGGCGTCATGCCGACGCCAGCGATATATACCGTCTCGCTCATTATCTTTCCCCAAGGCGATGGCACCGTGCGTGCCATGCCGCACCGGCGCCATCGCGTCATTGCCGCTTCAGAACTGCGTCACGTTCCAGGCCAGGTAGCCCTGCTCTGCCTGGGCACCAATCAGTTCCCGCGCGCCGAAGGCCGCGGCCGGCGAGGCAAAGCCGGTCGCCTTCAGCTTGCCGGCCAGGAGGCGCCGGGTGGCCTCCGCGTTGAAGACGCCGGTCTGTGCATACGGTGAGTTGCCGCGCAGCACGACCGATACCGATGCCGTGTTGCCGCGCCCGAAGCACGACAGCACGCAGCGATTGATGTTGGGGTCTTCGCGCGGAGGCTCCACCGTGGTCATGCCCTTGCCCCAGTCATTGGTGATCTGCTCCCGTTCTTCATGCGGGAGCTGCCGGCAGTCGGCTTCGAACTTCTGCAGCATGCCGAACACTGCCTGGAACGCATCCTGGTTCTTGAAGGACACCAGCGTGCATGCATGGCGCACACGCTCGTCGCCCTCATACCAGACCGGCTCGCCACCACCGCTCCATGGCAAGGCCATGATCGCCGCGTGTTCGCCTGGCACATTGACGGTGTAGGCCGTGGCATAGGGCCATTCGACCAGCGCGCGGTCCTGGATGCGGTACTGCGGATTGGTGCACATGCGCAGGAACGACATGGTCGATGCCACGCTGACCTGCGAGTCGGCCAGATACACGGTTTCCAGCGTGTCGATGCCCGGCGTTTCCAGCGCCAGCTCCGTGGCCAGTACGCCTTCGGCCCACATATAGGAATTCGCCGGGCAGAGCAGCAGGTCGCGCTGGCGGAACTTCTCGCCGAGCTCCCGCTTCAGCAGCAGCATCCAGTCCTGCTCACCGGTGGTGTCGAGATAGTGCGCTCCGGCCTCCAGCGCCGCCTGGACGACCGGCAGCCCCAGTTGCATGAAGGGCCCCACCACATTGATGACGACCTGGCGCCCGGTAAACAGGGACAGCAGGTCGGCGTGCTCGTGCCGCACGCCCACGCAACGGTAGTCGTGGCCTTCCAGTTCCGGAACCAGCGCCATCTGCGCCTCAAGGCGTGCCGGGTCGCGCCCGGCCGCAATGAAGGGAATGCCGGCGGTGGCCAGCTTCCAGGCAATCAGCTTGCCGGTATAGCCGCTTGCGCCATAGACGACGACTTGGTATTGATCGGTACGCATTTTGTGTCTCCTGAGAATCAATGGCGGGCATGGTTTGCCCTGTCCGTTTTG
>NZ_JBFTSF010000142.1:0-15533 GCF_056399905.1 Cupriavidus sp. 01L46 | reverse complement strand
GTCAAGTGACGGGTGACCTGATCGAGTTGACGGGAATCGCTGGTCAGCGCGACAAAGCGAAAGGAACGACGGCCGCAATTGAAGTGCGTTATGGCGGTGCCAGTGGGCCGCTACTGCACACCTTGGCTGTGCAGGTCTACGAGCCCATTGAGGTAGCCGTGGCAGTGCATTTCGTATCCATTGGACAAGCCGGTAAGCCAGAGATTCCACGGGTTCCTCCGTCCCTGCAGCGTCCAAAGCTTGAACCAATCTTCGACAAGATCAACGATATCTGGCGTGCGGCGGGGGTTCGCTTCCAAGTCACACAATGGCTGAATGACACCATCGATCTGACGCAGGCAGGGGCGATGACGGTCAAGGCCCCTATCAACGAATTTCCGGTGGTGACCGAGCTGAATCGCAAGGCGGAACACCTGAACATGTATGTGGTCGAGTCCATGATCGGTGGCGGCATCGGCTGGGGGCTGTGCAACACCGCGTTGGTGGCCGCCGAGCAGATGCATGGCAGTCAACCGTCCACGCAAGATCAGCTTGTCYAGACCTTTGCCCACGAGATCGGGCACTTCCTTGGCCTCTGGCATCCTGCGACGCATAACCCCAAGGGGGACGATGTTCACGTCCAGATTGACGGAAAGGACGAGCATCACAACCTGGAGGACTTCTGGTCCCGTCGGATGCTGATGTACGTCTATACCGGGTTGAACGGCACCGATCCGCTGGACGCCAATACCCGGCAACGCGGCAGGCAATACGACGTTGGCAATGGCTGGTATGTCGGCGGCAAGATGCTGTGCTGCAAGACGGTACCGAAAATCGTGTCCTCGTCGAGATATTCCGAAATTGTCACGGCGCGCGGGATTGCTCTGCTCAATAAACATGAATCGTCAACGGAGAAGAAAACAGCATGGGCACCACCGTCCGACAACGCTGGGCAAGGCGTCTTTGCCTGAGCCTGTTGCTTGGCAGCACCATTGCATTGCCACAAACATGGGCTGCGCAAGATCTCGCCATTCCGGAGCTACCGAATATGCCTCGCCTCGCACAATTGATGAACCAACATATCAGCCAAAATCGGTGGGATGATTGGGATGACGTCCATGCCTACGTCCGTCAGCAGCAGAACGCCATCGTGCCGGAAGTCCAAGCCATTGTGAGCGATCCGAGGACAAGCAGTACCGCGATGAGAATTGCCTATGGCTTTCTGCGGAAGGTTCCCACGCTCGAATCGGCGACGCTATTGGCGCAGGGCTTTAGTAAAGGGGGTGGTCAGGCAAGCGTGGTTGGCTTGATCGAAAACCCCCGTGCCGAGGTTTACCCAATTCTGAAGGGGCAGTTGCGACCACCAGCAAGAGAAGACGACAAGGATCTCCTGCTCACCATGGCGCAGATCCCCGTATCAGCGGAGCAGCGCGTCGCCGACCTGAAGCCTTATGTGGGAGCAAAGGACTATGGAGTGCGGGTCGGCGCGGTCTTCGGCCTCGCGCTGCTGGACGACCCCGGCAGTATGGAACTGATGACGCGTGCGCTGAGTGCGGGTGACCGTGACGGGAAAATGGACCCGCTCATGATCTTCTATCAGTTCCGCGCATGGCGCACGCCGAAATTTGTGCCGGCGCTGATTCCCGTGCTGAACGACCCGATGGAAATCAAGGATATCGGATTGCGCCGCTACAACGCGGATGGCAGCGAATCGGCCATGACACCCGAAGAACTGCGCTATCTACGCGCCCGCGACTACGCGCTGAACATCATCGTCAAGACGCTGAAAATGGACGTGCCGTTCAAGATCGAGGATAACGTGACTTACTCCAAGGAGCAGCGCGAACTGGTCAAGCAAAAGCTGCGCGACCTGGGCTACACGGTGACCGATGAACCCTATCCGGTCACGGACGGAGTGTAAGCAGGATGACGGTCAAGGCTTCGCGGTGACCGGGCTGAATCGCAAGGCGGGACACCTGAACATGTACGTGGTCGAGTCCATGATCGGTGGCGGCTCGGCTGGGGGCTTTGCAATACGGCCCTGGTGGCCGCGGAGCAGATGCATGGCGGCTATACCTTAAGTGGACCAGTCGGGATTCGACAATCTACGTGCTGCGGGTGTGGCACACCCGAGAGGATCGCTAAGACGACTTGCCTCAAGCCACCCGCCGTGTACTCCAGGCCTGATAAACGTAATACAACGGCCGCTGCGGATCCGATTGCGTGGCCGATGCCGGCGCCGCGCCGCGGATCTGCATGGTGACCAGCACCATGCGGGCGGCTTTCACGGGCGAGTAGCGGTCGCGCAGCGGCAGCATGGGCAGCACGGCACGCCATTCCGGGGGCAGGCCATCGTGGCTGAAGGTGCCGAGCGCGCAGTAGCCCCATCCTTCGGATGTGAGGTGCCAGAGTTGCCGGTAGGGGCTGCTGCCTGATGCCGCTGATGCCACTGAAGCCATGGTCTCCCTCGTTCGCGTGCCGGTGCCCGCGGCGGGAGATCAGGCGGGCTTGCGCTATCCAGGCTGCGTGCCGGCCGGGTGGCGGCAGCGCGCATGGCCTTGATATTACCCATGTGTGGCGGCGGTGGGAATGCTCCGCGCGCTTTGCGGGTGCGGCAGCGCGCACACCACACACCGTGTTTGGTGCCCGGCATACAGTGCATCACCCAGAGTTCGTCACTTGCCGGCGGCGGTGCTTTCTTGTCCTACAGCCCGCTGAACCCGTTATACCCCTGGTCTTCCCAATAGCCGCCCGGATTCTCGTTGGTCACGAAGAGCGCGGCGATATGCTTGGGGTTCTTGAAGCCGAGCTTGGTCGGCACCCGCAGCTTGAGCGGGTAGCCATACCGGGCGGGCAGCGGCTCGCTGCCAAAATCCAGCGCCAGCATGGTCTGCGGGTGCAGCGCGGTTTCCATGTCGAGGCTGGAGTAATAGCGGTCCGCGCATTTGAAGCCGATATAGCGGGCGGTGGTGTCCGCGCCGATGCGTTCCAGGAAGGTGCGCAGCGCAACGCCGCGCCATTCGCCGATCGCGCTCCAGCCTTCGATGCAGATATGCCGCGTGATCTGCCCCGCCTGCGGCAGCGCGCGCAGTTGCGCCAGGCTCCACGTGCGCTTGTCGGCGACCAGCCCGGAGACTTCGAGGCGGTAGCCGGCAGCATCGACCTCCGGCACGTCGTACTCAGGATAGAAGGCGTTGAACGGGAAGGGCTGCGTGATCTGGCTGCGCGCGTAGGTGGGCGCGAGCCGGTTGCGGTTGAACAGCCAGGCCTGAACGCGATCGTTCCAGCGCGACATTGACCACAGCACCTTGTCCACGGCGTCGCCATCCTGCAAGGTGCAGCCCGCCAGCATGGACAGCGCGCCTAGCGACAGCGAGGAGCGCAATAGCAGGCGCCGCTGGAGCTGCACGAGCTGGGGCTTGAAATCAGTCGCGCATGGCGGCTCCGAAGCCGGCATGCCGATCCGCTTGCCATCGTTGGGGGCGCTCATGCTTTGACATCTCCATGGCCAGCGCGCCCGGCGCGTCCGGTCAACATTGGCAACAAGGTGGCCGGCACCAGGATGACCAGCGCCAGGTGAATCACCACAAAGCCCGCGATCCCCGCCATGGCAAAGAAATGCACATGGCGCGCCGTGTCGAACCCGCCAAACAGCGTCGCCAGCCAGTCCAGCTGCACGGGCTTCCAGATGGCCAGCCCGGATGCCACCACCAGCACGCCCAGCAGCAGCACCGCCACATACATCAGCCTCTGCACCGCGTTGTAGGCGCCGGGCCGGTGCGGCAGGCGCAGCCGGATGGCGAGCGACGCGTCACGCAGGACGCCACGCGCGCTCAGCGGCAGGAAATGGCGCCGGAAATGCCGCGTGGCKAGGCCATAGGCCAGGTAGACCAGGCCATTGGCGGCCAGCAGCCACATGGCCGCGAAATGCCATGCGATCGAGCCGCCCAGCCAGCCGCCCACCGTCGCCCAGGCCGGAAATTTGAAGGGAAACAGCGGCGAGGCGTTATAGATTGCCCAACCGCTCATCACCATGCAGGCCATGGCGAAAGCGTTGACCCAGTGCGTGGCGCGCACGACCAGCGGATGGACGATGGCGCGCCGCGCGGGTGCGGAGGAGGGGAGCTTGCGCATGAGGGGGAGCGTTGGCGGTACAGCAAGGAGCCAGGCCGGACAGCGCCGGCCCGGGCGGGTCTTACATCGGCGGCACGACGCCTTGCTTGCCGGCCGAGATAAAGCGCGCGGTCAGTCCGCCGTCGGCGCCTTTGCTGGCAAACAGCACGATATGCGCGCCGGGGACCAGCAAGGAGCGGTCGCTGGGCTCCAGGTTGACGATGGGCACGTCGTTGGGGATCACGATGCGCTTTTCGCCGTCGGGGTACTTCACGGTGATGGTGCGGCCGTTGCTGACCACCACGTTGCCTACGGTGCCGTTGGTCATGCTGCTGTTCTTGCCGAGGTCCCACGCACGGTGGCCTTCGCCGCTGCCGCGCATGCTGGGCGGGAACACGTGCACCTCGAGCGCCTTGAGCGAGCCATCCGCCTGCGGCACGGCGGCCGAGCCGATATAGCTGCCGGGCTTGATCTCATCGACCTTGGCCAGCGTCACCGCGCGCACCGCCGTGTCCTTGGTCAGGCCCACTTCCAGGTCCTGTCCCGACCGCGTGCGCACCTTCAGCGTGTCGCCGGCGAAGGCGGTCACGGTGCCGCGCACGCCGGTCGGCGTGGCGGCGGGAGCGGGCTGTGCCAGCACCGCGGGCGATGCGGCAAACATGGCGCCGGCGAGCAGCGCCGGGGCCACCAAGGTACGCGTCAACATGCTCGAAACGATCTTCATCCTGGAACTCCTGGTGCGTGGAAAGTGCTTCGTAGGTTAGGAGGATGGTCGGGTCGCTCGGATGACTTTTTGATGACCAAAATGTCATAAATCAGGGATCCGGCCACCGCTAGAATGGCGGCATACCCTTGAATGGCTTTGCGCATCATGAGCATCCTCGTCATCGAAGACGACCCCAAGACCGGCGATTACCTCAAGAAGGGTTTGCGCGAAAGCGGCTACGCCGTGGATCTCGCGCGCACCGGCACGGACGGCCTGCACATGGCGCTGGAGCATCCCTACGACCTCGTCGTGCTCGACGTGATGCTGCCGGGCATCGACGGCTGGGAAATCATGCGCACGCTGCGCGCGCGGCGCGACCTGCCGGTGATCTTCCTGACCGCGCGCGACCACGTCAACGACCGCATCCACGGGCTTGAGCTCGGCGCCGACGATTACCTGGTCAAGCCGTTCTCGTTCATCGAGCTGGTGCTGCGCATCCGCACGCTGCTGCGCCGCGGCGTGGTGCGCGAGGCGGAACTGTTCGAATTCGCCGACCTCAAGCTCGATGTCCTGCGCCGCAAGGTGACGCGCCAGGGCGTGGAGATCGTGCTGACCAACAAGGAATTCCTGCTGCTGCACCTGCTGGTCAAGCGCCAGGGCGAGGCGCTGTCGCGCACGCTGATCGCCGCCGAGGTGTGGGACATGAACTTCGACAGCGACACCAACGTCGTTGACGTGGCCATCAAGCGGCTGCGCGCCAAGGTCGACCAGCCCTTCGACAAGAAGCTCATCCATACCGTGCGCAGCATCGGCTATACCTTTGGCGAGGGCGCGTGAAAGCCTGGTCCTCGCGCTCACTGACCGCGCGCACCACGTTGTTGTTCGCCGCGATTGCCTGCGTGGTGATCGGCGCGCTGGGCGCGTATTTCTACCAGTCCGTCAAGACCTCGATGGAGGCTCGCGCCGATCTGCAGCTGATCGGGCGCGTGGCGCATTTCCGCCGGCTGGCCAGCGATGTGTACACCGTCGGCGAGCTCAAGGACCGGCCTTTGCTGTTCGAATCCATGCTCGGCGCCGAGCGCGACGTGCTGATTTTCCGCAARCCGGGCGAGCCGCCGTTTATCCACGTCAACCCGGACAACCTGCCGGTGCCGGCAAAGCTCGAGGCGTCCGCGCCGGGCGACGGCGCCGGCCTGAGCGCGGCCAGCATCCTGCGCACCCGGCTGGACAACGGCGTGCCGGTGCACTGGGCGGCCGCGATGGCGCGCTCCAGCGAGGACGGCGGCGTGGTYGAGGTGATCGCCGCGCATCCGATGAGCAACGAAGTGCGGATGCTCGCCGCCTACCGCGACCGCGTGGTGCTGGCCGCGCTRGTCGGCATGCTGGCGGCGACCGCGCTCGCCTTTTTCGCTATCCGGCGTGGGCTCAAGCCGGTTGGCAGCATCGCCGCGCGTGCCGCCGAGATCAGCCCGGCCAGCCTGGCGGTGCGCCTGGATGAGCGGGATGCCCCCGCCGAGCTGCGTGGCCTCGTCGGCGCGTTCAACGCCATGCTGGACCGGCTGGCCGACGGTTACGRGCGCCTGTCCCAGTTCTCCGCCGACCTGGCCCACGAGATCCGCACGCCCGTGGGCGCGCTGATCGGCCAGACCCAGGTCACGCTGAGCCAGTCGCGCCGGCCGGAGGAATACCAGGACGTCCTCGAGTCCAACCTGGAGGAGCTGAACCGGCTTGGCCATATCGCCGAGAACATCCTGTTCCTGGCGCAGGCCGACCATGCCGGGCTGGTTATCGAGCGTGCCCCGGTGTCGCTGCCTGACGAGCTCAACAAGATCGCCGAGTATTTCGAAGGGCCGGCGGACGAGAAGGCGATGACATTCGAAGTGGAGGCGCTCGGCACGGTCTGGGCCAATCCGCTGCTGTGCCGGCGCGCCATCAACAACCTGGTGGTCAATGCCGTGCGCTACGGCACGCCGGGCAGCGTGGTGCGCCTGAGCAGTACCGAAGAGGCTGACGGCATTGTCGTTTCGGTGGAGAACCAGGGCGAGGCCATCCCGCAAGGCCAGCTCGACCGCCTGTTCGACCGCTTCTATCGCGGCGATGCCGCGCGCAGCCGGGTCGCCGAGTCCAACGGCCTCGGCCTGGCTATCGTGAAGGCCATCATGGTGCTGCACGGCGGTGGCGTGAAGGCCAGTTGCCCCGCGCCTGGGCTGGTGCGGTTTGCGCTGCGGTTCCCGCGGCAGCAAGGGCCGGCTTCCTGAGCTTGTGGTGGCTGGCGCCTGCCAGCCGTGCGCGCGGGGTCCCCGCGCGCTTTGTTGCCGTCTGGTTTTTAACGTTACAGCAGCGTATCCAGCAAATCCGGCCCAAACACCTCCCGGTGCACCCGTTCCGCCTTCACCCCACGCGCCTGCAGCGCCGCGCGCTGTGCCTGCATGAACGGCAGCGGCCCGCACAGGTAGAAGTCMGCATCCGCAAGATCTTCGTCGGCCAGAATCACATCGATATCCATGCGGCCGGGCAGGGCGGGTTGCGCCAGAAATTCCGCCGGCTCCTCGGATTCCAGGAAAAAGTGCGTGCGCAGCTTGGGCAGCTTGCGGGCGGCATGCTTGACGTCCTTCAGGTGCGCCACGTGCGAGGCCATGCGCGCGGCGTGGCCGAATACGACCTTGCGTGAAGGGTTGCGCTGCGCGACGGTGTTCAGCGCGCAGATCATGGGCGTGACGCCGACGCCGGCCGAGAGCAGCACGATGGGGGTGCTGGGCTCGATGCGCGGGACGAAGTCGCCGAAGGGCTGGCTGACCAGCAGCACGTCGCCTTCGCGGGCGTTCTCGTGCAGCCAGTTCGAGACCGCGCCGGCGGGCAGGTCCTCGCCATTGCCGCGGTCGCGCTTGACCGAGATGCGCCAGGTCTTGCCGTTGGGCGCGTCGGACAAACTGTACTGGCGTTGCTGGAAGGCGCCGGGGGTGAGTTCCACCACCACGGAGATGTACTGGCCGGGCAGGAAGTCTGCCAGCGTGGTGCCGCCCACGGCTTCGAGCGTGAAGGCGGTGATGTCGGCGCTTTGTTCTTCGCGCGCGACGATGCGCACGGGCTGGCGGTGATCGGGGCCGGTTTGCGCGCGCTCGTAGAGACGGGCTTCCGCGGCGATCAGTTCGGCGGCGAGCAGCCAGTAGGCTTCGTCCCAGGCGGCGACCAGCGCCGCGGTGGCGGCATCGCCAAGCACTTCGCCAATGGCGCCGAGCAGGTGGCGCGCGACGATGGCGTAGTGGCTGGGCTTGATGCCGACCGAGACGTGCTTGTGGACGATGCGGCTGACCACCGGTGCCAGGGCGCTGTTGTCGCCATAGTTGGCGGCATAGGCAAACACGGCGGAGGCGAGCGACTGCTGCTGCGAACCGTTGGCCTGGTTGCCCATGTTGAACAGGTTGGTCAGCTCGGGCCGATCGGCAAACATGTTGCGATAGAACGTCTGGGTAATGGCCAGGCCATGTTCGCGCAGCACGGGGACGCTAGCGTCGATCAGGGGTCTCGATTGTTCGGACAGCACGGCAACCTCCAAAGATGTGCATAAAATGCAACAAAAAAGAAAAATGACTCCGCACCGTGGTGCGGTGGCGCCGTACGGTCTGGGTGCGGTCTCGGTTCAGCCTGGACGCGGTCAGGTGGCGACGCCTTGGAACCGATTTTATTAAACATGCATTTGCAATGCAACATAAAATTTGCGGCAGCGCGCAAAGATGCATCTTTGGTCCATGTTAGACTGCGACGGCCGCCGCACTGAGGCGCAATGCCCGCCGGAGCGCCATCCTGGCTACCCCGTACATCATCGCCGCAAACCGGACTTTTCCATGAGACTGACCGACTACACCGATTACAGTCTGCGGACCCTGATCTATGTCGCGGTCCATCCGGGCGAGCTGGTCACCATCCAGCACATCGCGGATGCATTCRGCATTCCCAAGAACCACCTGATCAAGATCGTGCAAAAGCTCGGCCAGTCCGGCTTCCTGCATACGGTGCGCGGGCGCGCCGGCGGCATCGAGCTGGGCCGGCCGGCGTCGGAGATCAATGTGGGTGAGGTGATCCGGACCATGGAGTYGGATTTCAACCTGGTGGAGTGCTTCCAGGGCGACGACAACCACTGCATCATCACCCGCGTATGCGGCTTGCGCGGCGTGCTGTCCGCGGCGTTGCGGGCTTATTTCGAGGTGCTGGACGCGTATAGCTTGCAGGATCTGGTGGAGAAGCCTGCGGCGCTCACCCGGGCATTTGGCGACGGCGGCGCGGCCACCCTGACCGGCATCCCGGTCAAGAACGTGACGCGCAAGGCCAAGGCCTCCCAGGCGGCAGCCGAGGGCGCTGGCGAGCAGTAAGCCCGCGTTGCGCCGATCTCCCGGCTGGCGAAGTCGGCCCGGGTTCAGGCCGGCGTCTTGCGAAACGAGATGGCGAAACGGTTCCAGCTGTTGATCGTGGCAATCAGCAGGGTCAGGTCGACCAGCTCGGCGTCGCCGAAGTGGGCGCGAACCGCTTCCCAGACAGCGTCGGGCACATGATCCTGGGCGACCAGCGTGACGGCTTCCGTCCAGGCCAGCGCGGCGCGCTCGCGGTCAGTGAAGAAGGGCGTTTCGCGCCAGGCCGACAGGGTGGCCAGGCGGCGGTCATTCTCGCCGCCCTTGCGCGCATCGGTGGTGTGCAGGTCGATGCAATAGGCGCAGCCATTGATCTGCGAAGCGCGCAGGCGCACCAGCTCTACCAGCGGTTTTTCCAGGCCGCTCTTGCCGATGCGTTCTTCCAGGCCGAGCATGGCCTTGATGGCGGCGGGACTGGCTTTGTAGAAGTCGAGACGTTGTTCCATGGTTTGCTCCTGCCTTGCGTTTTGCGCCATCAGTGTGGAGGCGCGACGGGAACAAGAATAGGACGGCGACTGGCTATGCAAAATAGCCAGTTTTCCCTAATTTGAGGTAACCAGTGGCGGACCGTCCGCCGCCAGCGCCCCGGCCAGCTTCTCCATGCCGGCGTGGATGTCCGCCACGCTGATGCCACCGTAGCCAAACAGGATGCCAGGTGCCGGCGCCTGCCCGCCGTACATGCCTGCAATGCCATACAGGCCGACCGATACGGCGGCGGCGCGCGCGATCAGCGCGGTCTCGTCGTKCGGCATCTTCAGGTGGGCCACCATGTGGATGCCCGCGGCCGGCGCGTGGGGCGTGAACCACGGGCTCAACGGGCCCTGCAGGTGTTCAAGCAATGCGGCGCGGCGTGCGGCGTACTCCTTGCGCATGCGCCGCAGGTGCTTGGCGAAGTGGCCGTCGAGCATGAACTTGGCCAGCGCCGTCTGCGTCATGGTGCAGCTGTGCCAGTCGCTGACCTGCTTGGCCCGGCGCACGGCTGTGCCCAGCGGCGCCGGGGGAATCACGTAGCCGATGCGCAACTCGGGGAAGATCGTCTTGGAGAAGGTGCCGACGTATGCCACCACCCCTGTCTTGTCCAGGCTCTTGAGCGACTCCATCGGGTGGCCCATGAAACGGTACTCGCCGTCGTAGTCGTCCTCCAGCACCAGCGCGCCGCGGCGTTGCGCCCACTCGAGCAGCGCCACGCGCCGCTCCAGGCTCATCGCCATGCCCAGTGGAAACTGGTGRGACGGCGTGACGTAGACAATGCGCGCGTTGTCCGGCAGGGCTTCCACTACCAGCCCCTGCGCATCCACGGGGACATAAGCCACCTGCGCGCCCAGCGCGGAAAACGCAATGCGCGCGGGCGGATACCCGGGATCCTCCACCGCCACCACGTCGCCGGGGCGGATGACCACCCGCGCCATCAGGTCGATCGCCTGCTGCGCGCCCTGCGTGACGACGACGTCCTGCCAGTTGCTGACCACGGCGCGGCTGAACGCCAGGTAGCGCGACACCGCAAGCCGCAGTTCCTGCTCGCCGGCGGGATCCCGGTAGCTGCCGCGCCCGCGGGCCTGCACGCGTAGCGCGTGGCTGACACAGCTACGCCATTTGTCGAAGGGAAACATGCCCTTGTCGGTGACGCCGCCCACGAAGTCGAACGCTGGCGCGGCGCCGGGTGGCGTATGGGGAAGGGGGTCGGGCAGCGCTTCCCAGATCGAGCCGGAGCCGGCGCTGGGGGAGAGCGGTGACGGCGATGGCGCCAGGCCCGTCATCTCGTGCGCGACGAAGGTGCCGTCGCCGGCGCGGGAGCGCAGGTAGCCCTCGGCAATCAGCCGCTCGAACACGTCGAGCGTGGTCTTGCGCGATACCCCAAGCTGCGTGGCAAGGTCACGGGTCGACGGCAGCCTTTCACCCGGCGCCAGCCGGCCGTCGACGATGCCCGCCCGCAACTGCCGATAGAGTTGGCCGGCAAGGCCCTGCCGGCCGTGAATGCTCAAATGGACATCCATCTCTTCATCTTGTGCCGGTGGTTACCTGGATCCGCCATGATGCCAAAGGCCGAGGCGGGCAGGTGGGGAAAGCGGGGCGCGTGGTCTCGTTCGGAGGGGGGCATCGCGCGAAGCCTTAACCTTCCCGTCCGTCGGCCCGGGGCCGGGTCAGGTAGGGCACGTACTTCAGCAGGTACAGCGCGAAGGCCGCCATCCAGAGCGCCGCCGCGCTGGCGATCCAGTACGGTTTGAATTGCGGCAACAGCAGCGGCCCGATCACGCGGACGACAGCGGCCAGGCCGATGCACGCGTAGGCGGCGTGCTCCATCGCACCCGCTTCCAGCTTGCGGCCGGTGTGGCCCAGCGCGGTGCGCGTGATCATCCCCAGGATGGCGCAGCCGATCGCGCCTACGGTGAGGGCGTGCAGCGCCGTCGAGCGGTCGGTCCAGCCCAGGGCGGACGCCGCCAGCAGCACCAGGCCCAGCGGCAGGCAGGCATACGCCAGGTGAAGGATGGCGATCAGCGGCTTGCGCACCGTGTGCCACGAGCTCCAGCCGCCAAGCCGCAGCGCTTGCGCCAGCGCAGCCAGCAGCGCGATGGCCGCGGTTGCCATGCCGCGCGGCGCCAGCGTGCAGGCGATCATCGCGGCCAGCGTCAGCGCCACCACGCTGCGCTCCACCGGCGTCGAGCGCCGGATGCGTACGCCGGGCACGGTATTGGCGGTGAACATCGGGATCACCCGCCCGCCGATCACGGTAATGAAGATGACGACCAGGCCGATGCCGGCATCGGCACTTTGCAGTGCGACGTGCACGGCGCCTCTCGCCATCGCCAGGTGGAACACCACGTTCAGCGCCCACAGCAGGAACAGGGCGGCGGCAAGGCCATAGTTGCGCACGCTGCCGGCGCGCACCAGCACGCGCAGGAAGGCGGTGGCGCACAGCAGCAGGAAGGCGAGGTCCAGCACGGCCGCGGCAGGGGCGGGCCCGGTCCACATCGCCACGCGCGCCGCGAGCCACACAGCGGCGAGACCACCCAGCAGCCAGCCCTGCGGCGTCTGCTGTCCCGTCCAGTTCTTGCCGGCGGTAAACAAGAAGCCGGCCACAACCACGGCGGCAAAGCCAAACACCATCTCGTGCGCATGCCACAGCATGCCGCCCATGGCCGGCTGTGCGCCAGACCGGGGCCACCAGCCCAGGTAAATGGCTGCCCACACGCCGATGGCCACTACGGCGAAGCCCGCCGCCAGCAGATAGAAGGGCCGGAACGCGAGCGCAAGCACGGGGTGGCTGTGGTATCCGGCGCCGGTTGGCGGCCGGGTAGATGGCTGGGTTTGTGGCTGGGGCAGCATGACGCCTCTCGCAAAGGGTGGGATGAAACGCTGGATTGCCGTTGGTGTTTGTCAGTGTTCGTCGGTCTTTGTCTGTGCGCTTGCCAACAGACTTCGCATATCGTGCGGCGCAGCAACCTGTGAACGATTCTATAAAACAAGCATTTCAAATGCAACATAAAATGCTGATGTGTCAACGGGGTGACACGCGGCGCGGCAGGGCGGCAAGCAAGCAGGCCGGATCGCCCCCCATTCATGCAAGCTCCCGCGCGCCTTCAGTGCGCGGCCGCAGCAGCGGCAGCATTGCCGCCCTTGGCCGGCTTGGTGAACCAGATCAGCGGAATGATCGCGATGAAGATCACGCCCGAGATCCAGAAGATATCGTTCAAGCCAAGCATGGCGGCTTGCGTGGTGAGGTTGCGTTCGAAGAACGCCATCGCCTGCTCATGGCTGAACCCGGCCGTGGCCTGCAAGGCTTCCAGCGTGTGCACAAAGGCCGGGTTGTGCTGGCTGGCCTGCTCCGCGAGTTGCGAGTGGTGCAGGACATTGCGGTCGTTCCAGGCCGTGCTGGCCAGCGACGTCCCTACCGCGCCGGTGAACACGCGAACAAAGTTCGACAGGCCCGCGGCGGCCGGAATCTTGTCTGGCGACAGCCCCGACAGGATGATCGCGGTCAGCGGCACGAAGAACAGCGCGGTGGGGATGCCTTGCAATAACGTGGGCAGCACCAGCGTCCAGGTGTCCACCGTGGTGGTGTAGCCCGAGCGCATGAAGAACACTGCGGCGAAGCCGGCAAAGGCCATGGTCGCCAGCACCCGCGTATCGGAGCGCGGCATGATCTTGCCCAGCACCGGCGCCAGTATCACGGCGAAGATGCCCAGCGGCGCGGTCACCAGGCCGGCATTCACGGCCGGGTAGCCAAGGTACTGCTGCATCCATTGCGGCAGCAGGACCAGGTTAGCGAAGAATACGCCGAAGGCTACCGAAATCGCCACGGTGCCGCCAAGGAAGTTGCGCCCGGCAAACAGCTTGAGATCGACGATCGGATGCTCTTCAGTCAGCTCCCAGATCACGAAGAAGATAAAGCTGATCAACGCAACGACACCCAGGCCCACGATCAGCGACGAATGGAACCAGTCGAGATCCTTGCCCTTGTCGAGCATGATCTGCAGCGCTGCCACCCAGGTGATGAGCGAAGCCAGGCCAACCTTGTCGATCGGCAGCGCGCGCTTCGGTGTTTCACGCGAGCGGTAGATGATCCAGGTGACGGCGGCGGCGAACAGGCCTACGGGAATGTTGATGTAGAAGATCCACGACCAGGAGTAGCGGTCGGTCATCCAGCCACCCAGCGCCGGGCCGGCAATCGGGCCCACGGTGGCCGTCATGGCCCACAGCGCCAGCGCCGTGGAACTGCGTTGCTTGGGATACGAGCCAAGCAGGATGGCCTGCGAGAGCGGAATCAGCGGGCCGGCCACGGCGCCTTGCAGCACGCGCGCGGCCAGCAGGATTGGCAGGGTGGGCGCAATGCCGCACAGCCAGGACGACAGCACGAACAGCAGGATGGCGCCGACGAACAGGCGGATTTGCCCGATGCGCTGGGTCAGCCAGCCTGTGAGCGGGATCGATACCGCGTTGGCGGCGGCGAACAGCGTGATGACCCACGTGCCTTCGTCCACCGACACGCCGAGGTTGCCGGAGATGGTGGGAATGGCCACGTTGGCGATCGACGAGTCGAGCACGTTCATGAAGGTGGCGAGCGCTACCGCGAAGGTGGCTAGCACCAGCTTGCCGCCGGTAAGCGGCGGGGGCTGGAGCGGTTCGGCTGTGTTGGTGTTTTCCATGTTGAACTCGACGGGTCACTGGCTTGTGTCGGCCGGCCCTTGCCGGATTTGATTTCGATTTAGAAATCTGAGTTATCAGATAAATGACGAAGAAAAATCTTGGCAAGGCATTACAGGACTGCACCTTTGGCCGGCTTTTCCGCCGTCTTCGCGGCAACCGCGGTGGCCTGTGCGCCCTGGCTGGATGCGCCCGAGGTGCTGTTCAGCGCGATGATGCGAGCGATTTCAGCATCGGCTTGCTCCCCATAGCCATGGTAGACATTGGTGCTGTAGGTGGTTTTCTTGACCGCGCCGAGTTGCGCGCCGCTGCGGTCCCTGGTGTCCACGTCGACCTGCATCGACAAGCCGATCTGCAGCGGGTGGGCACGCAGCTCCGCCGGATCGAGCTCGATGCGGGCGGGCAGGCGTTGCACTACCTTGATCCAGTTGCCGGTGGCGTTTTGTGCCGGCAACGCCGAGAACGCGCTGCCGGTGCCGGCGGAGAAGCCCACCACGCGGCCGTGATAGCGCACGCTGCTGCCGTACACGTCCGCGCGCAGCACAACCGGCTGGCCGATTCGCATGTGCTGGAGCTGGACTTCCTTGAAGTTGGCATCTACCCACACGCCATCCAGCGGGACGATGGCCATCATCGGGGCGCCTGGGGCCACGCGCTGGCCGACCTGCACCGAGCGGCGTGCCACATAGCCCGTGACGGGCGCCGGCAGCGTGTTGCGCGCCAGGGCGAGATGCGCGTCGCGCAGCTTGGCGGCGGCGGCCTGTACGGCGGGGTGCTCGGCGACCGTGGTCTGGTCGGTCATGGCGCGGTTGGACGCAAGTTGCTGGCGGGCAGCTTCGAGCGCGGCCTCGGCGGTCTTGACCGCGTCGCGGGCGTGGGCCACGTCTTCCGCGGACACGGCCCCGGTTTCCGTCACTTGGCTGCGGCGCTGGAAATCGTCGCGGGCCTTGCCCAGGTCGGCCTGGCGCTGCTGGATCGCGGCCTGGTAGACGTTGTTGTTAACGTAGAGGGCGCTGACCTGCCGTACCGTTTGCGCGAGCTGGGCCTGGGCGTTGCCCAGCGCGACCTGCGCATCGGCCGGGTCGAGGTTGACCACGGCTTCGCCGGCCTGGACGATCTGCGTGTCGTCGGCGTTGACGCTGATCACGGTTCCGCTGACCTGCGGCGTGAGCTGCACGAGGTTACCG
>NZ_JBFTSF010000141.1:0-15537 GCF_056399905.1 Cupriavidus sp. 01L46 | reverse complement strand
GGTTCCACTCGGGCGACCTGGGCTATATGGACGAGGGCGGCTATCTGTATGTGGTGGACCGCATCAAGGACGTGATCAATTCCGGCGGCGTGCTGGTATCCAGCCGTGAAGTCGAGGAGTGCCTGTACCAGCATGAAGCCGTGGCGGAAGTCGCCGTCTTCGCGCTGCCGCACCCCAAGTGGGTGGAAGCCGTGGCGGCTTGCGTGGTGCTCAAGCGCGAGACGCGCGCTGAGGAGGAGGCGCTGCTTGCCCATGCCCGCGCCGCGCTGGCCCCGTACAAGGTGCCCAAGCGCATCGTGTTCGTGCCCGACCTGCCGCGCAACACCGCCGGCAAACTGCTCAAGCGGCAATTGCGCGAGGATTACGCGGGCTTGTTCGGGGCGGGCCTGTAGGCCGCGAGGCCAGCGTGATGCCTGCCCCGGCATCGCGGAACACATGGTAGGGTGAGGCAAACGCTTCGAGCCAGAAGCCGGCTTTCTTGCCGATATCGCCCAACTGGTCATGCGAGGCCAGAACCATCAGGATCTTCATGCTGTGCTTCTTGCTGCGGGATGAACGGCGCCCGGCGAGGAAGCGGTGCGCTATGCGCGGCCGCCTCACCGCCCGGGAGCCCTAACACCCTTAGACAATAGAAGCTGAAGATCCGGGCAACCCCATCGTCAGTAAGGCATTGCCACGCCGTTCTGCACCTTGACCCGGTCGCCGTTGCGCAGGTTGTACGGCGTCGACTGGGTCACCGTGAGGTAGCCGTTGTCGGTGGTGCGCACGCGGATGCGGTACGCGGGCGGTGCCGTGTTGGTGCGCTTCTCCACCTCGTTGCCGGCCACCGCGCCGACCACCGCGCCGCCGATGGTCGCAACCGTATTGCCCCGGCCGCCGCCGACCTGGTGGCCGAGCAGGCCGCCAACCATGCCGCCGATCAACGTACCGGCGACGCCGCCGCTAGCCGGCTGTCCCGGCAACATCTCGATGGATTCAACCTGGCCATAGCGCACGCCGTAGGCATCGTTGCCGTAGGCGGCTTGCGGCTGGCTCGGCTGGGGATAGCCAGCTTGCGGGTAACCCTGTTGCGGATAGCTCTCCTGTACCGGCGCCTGCGGGTAGCCCGATTGCGGGTAGTCGGCCTGCGGGTAAGCGGGTTGCTGGTAGCCCTGCTGCGGATAGGCCACGGGGTAAGCGCCACCCGCCTGCGTGCTGCTGCCGTACGTGCCCGAATTGCCGTAGGCCCCGTAGCCACCATACCCGCCGCCATATGGCGCGCTCACACAGCCGGCCAGGGCACCCGCTGCAAGCAAGGCAAGCGCGGCGGTACGAAGGGGGAAAGAAGGGAAAGGCATCGGGAAAACTCCTGCGGTAGCAACGCGTGTGGGAATGCGCGCGAGTCTAGAGCCGCAGGAGCGCCTCGGGTGTCACCGAGGCTTGTGATTGGTAACTGCCTGTAACGGGGAATGCCTGCCGGGTTGAAAAAAGCCGATTTCCCGCTTCAGGAACGCTTCAGGAACGCTTCAGGATTGCTTCTTGGGTGCTCAGGCGCGCTCCGCGCCGTCGTCGTTGAAGGCCGTGAGGCGTGCCACGCGAAAGGTGCCACGCAGCGATTCCAGCTCGCTCCGGTGCAGCATGGCCAGCCGGTTAAGGAAGCGCTCGCCCTTGGCCATCAGGTGGACCTCGACAATGCGGCGGTCGTCCGGGTTGGCCTTGCGCTTGACCAGCCCGGCCGCCTCGCAGCGATTGACCAGCGCGACCACGCCGTGCTGTTTGGCCTGCAAGCGCTCGGCGAGCTCGCCGATCGATGCCCAGTCCTTGCCGGCACAGCCGCGGATATGCAGCATCAGCAGGTATTGCTGCACGGTCAGCCCTTCGCCCTGGGCGGCATCTTCTGAAAACCGCAGGAAACGCCGTAGTTGGTAGCGAAAATCGGATAATGCCTCGAAATCCTGCTTGGCAAGCGGGGATTTGGATGCGGCAGGCTGGCGGGTCATAGGGGGCAGCGTCTGGGCGCTGGGGAACTTGGCTCGACGCTCATTATAGGGGCTGCCCCAGGCGGTTCCGCGGACGTGCGGCAGTGCCAGGTTCCGGGGCCAGGCCAGGGTTTCGACCTGCGCCGATGCGGGTATGGCAGAATCTGTGCGTTCGCAGACACTCCTGACTGCCGACATCACACTTCCACCGGAATCGAAACCGATGTTCTCGGAAATCGCCCTTTTCCTGCTCGATACCGTCTTCAGCTTGTTCGGCATGGCGCTGCTGTTGCGCCTGTGGATGCAATGGACACGGCTGCCCACGCGCAATCCCGTCTCGCAAGGCGTATTCCAGGTCACCGACTGGCTGGTGCGGCCCTTGCGCCGGTTCATCCCCGGCCTTGGCGGCATCGACTGGGCCACCGTGATCGGCGCCTGGCTGACCGCCCTGGCGTTCCTGCTGCTGGTGCTGCTGGTCTCCGGCGCCGACCCGCTGACCTACCTGCCGCTGGTCCTGCTGATCGCCGTGCTCAATGTGCTGAAGTGGGGCATCAGCATGGTGATGTGGGTCACGCTGCTGATGGCGGTTCTGTCGTGGGTCAACCCGCACTCACCCGTCACACCCGCCATCAACCACCTGACCGAGCCGCTGCTACGCCCGATCCGCCGGGTCATTCCGCGCCTGGGCGGCTTCGATATCTCGCCGCTGGCGCTTTTCGTGATCGCGCAGATCCTGCTGATGATCATTGCCCGCCTTGGCGCGGGATTGTTCGGCGCGCGATTTGGCCTCTGAAGACCTCTAAAGGCACCTGAAGACATCTGAAGGTCTTTGAAGGCCCCGCCGGCAAGGGATGCTTGTGAATGCCCCGGGCCCACGCCCGGGGCATTGTCCATAGTGACGAACAGTGTTTTGGTGATTGACGCTTTTTCCTGGGCAGATGTAGGCATACATTACAGCCAACGTGGAACACACCACGATATGCCTGAAGGAAGAAAAGCATCATGAAGACCCTCGCACAAACCCGCACCCTCGCCGTTTCCCTCCTCTGCGCCATCGGCCTGTCGATGGCCGCCGCCTCCGCGCACGCCAGCACGCCGGTTTCCGACCTGGCCCGCCTCGATGGCAGCATCGGCCGCACAGTCGACGCGTTCACCGACGGTGCCCGCAACGGCCCGCGCGACCCGTTCACCGATGGCGCCCGCAGCGGCCCGCGTGACCCGTACACCGACGGCGCTCGCGGCGTGAACGAGCCGCGCAGCAGCTTCAGCGACGGCGCCTGAGCGCAACCTGGCATTCGCCAGGTGTGGAAGAGACAGTTAGAGTTAGATAGTCAGAGATAGTCAGCAAGTGCTCACGGTGTGAGCAACATTGTCAGCGCGGACATGGGCAGGCCTGCCAGCCGCCCACCCCAGCCGCAATGACCCCCACAGCCGCGCCAGCCCTCACGGGCCGGGCGCGGCTGCGTCGTTTCGGTCCTGCAGTTCGGAGGCCATCATGGCTTCCACCGCCTCCATGAAGACGCGTACCTTGCGCGGTTGCAGCCGGCGATCAGGCAGCAAGGCAAAGACCCGCAGCGGTGGCGGCGGGTAATCCGGCAGCACCTTCACCAGCCGTCCCTGGGCGACTTCCGCTTCGCAATAGATCAGCGACAGCCGGGCAATGCCAAGGCCGGCCAGGGCGCCCTGCAGCCGCAGCTCGGCGTTGGCGGTCTGCATGCGCGGCCGGATCGGTACCGCCACGCGCTCGCCATCGCGGGTAAATTCCCACATGCCGTCACCAGGCGTGGTCAGGGTCGGCAGGTTGGCCAGGTCTTCGGGCTGCAGTTGCAGCGGCAGGCCGGCGGCCAGCGCCGGCGCCGCGAACAGGCCGCGCTCCACGTGATAGATGCGCCGCGCCACGGTCCCGGAATCGGGCAGGTCGGCATCGACCGCGACAAAGGCAACGTCGAATCCGTCACGAATGGGATCGACCATGCCTTGCGAGATCTCCACCTTCACGTCCAGTGCCGGGTGGGCCGCCAGCGTGCGGCAGATCACGCCGCCCAGTTGCTGGGCACCAAACTCGTACGGCGCGGCGATGCGCAGCACGCCTTGCACCCGCTCCTCGCGCGCCAGTGTTTCCTGCCGGATCTCACGCAGCCGCGCAAACAAGGGCGCCACGTCGCGGTACACCGCGCTGCCGGCATCGGTCAGGCGCATGCGCCGGGTCGTGCGCTGGAGCAGCTTCGAGCCGATGGCCGACTCGAGCCGCGCCACCGCCGCCGAGACCCGGGACTTGGGGCAGTCGAGCTGCTCCGCCGCAGCCGTGAAAGTGCCTTGCTCCACCACGCAGCAGAAGGCTTCCCAATCGTTCCACTGGATTGTCTCGTTCACCAGGCGATGTTTCCTTTACAAGCTATGTTTCCCAAACGCGCGACATTATGCGCGCAGCGGGTGCGCCACTGGCGCGCGCGCCGCATTTCCTCTACCCTTTCGGCCTTTCCGTGTGTATTCGGCAATCAGCCGAACCAACCGATGGCCAGCCCTGCCGCTCCCGACAATTCCGACCACCCGGCCACGGATGCTTCCGTGGCGCCCGCCGCCGCGCCGGGCCCGGAGAAGCCGAGCGATACCTATGTGCAGTCCTTTGCACGCGGGCTCTCGGTCATCCGTGCCTTTGACGCGCAGCACCCCGCCCAGACGCTGAGCGAGATCGCGCAGGCCAGCGGCCTGACCCGCGCCGGCGCGCGGCGCATTCTGCTGACCCTGGTCGGCCTGGGCTATGTGCGCGCCGATGGCCGCCTGTTCCGCCTGACGCCCAAGATCCTCGACCTGGGCTTCGCCTACCTGACCTCGATGCCGTTCTGGAATCTGGCCGAGCCGATCATGGAGGCGTTGTCGCAGGAGGTGCATGAAAGCTGCTCGATCTCCGTGCTGGACGGCACCGAGATTGTCTATGTGCTGCGGGTGCCGGCGCGCAAGATCATGACGATCAACCTGTCCATTGGCAGCCGGCTTCCGGCCTATTGCTCGTCGATGGGCCGCGTGCTGCTGGCCGGCCTGCCGCCTGAGGAGCTCGACCGGGTGCTGGGCGCCAGCGAACTGCGCGCCCGTACCAGCCGCACCGTCACCGACCCCGCCGAGCTCAAGGCCATCATCGCTGGCATCCGCACGCGCGGCTGGGCCCAAAACGACCAGGAACTGGAAGAAGGGCTGGTCTCGCTGGCCGCGCCGATCCGCAACCGTGCCGGCCAGGTCATCGCCGCCATCAATATCAGCGGCCAGGCCAACCGCACCAGCGCCGACGACATGGCCAGCAGCTTCCTGCCGCCGCTGCTGGCCGCCTCCGAGAAAATCTCGAACCTGATCAGCCTGCGGAGCTGATGCGCCAGCGCGGTTAGCGTGTGGCCGTTGCCGGCGCAGGCAGCTCGACGCTGCCGAACTCAGCCGAGCGGGTGCCCGGCAGCGGATGGTTGCTGGCACCGTGGTAGGCGAAGGCGACCGACAGCTTGACCGCCTCGGAAACGTTCTGGCCCGCGCTGTGAAACAGCCGGCTGTCGAACAGCAGCACGTCGCCGCGCTCCAGGGCCAGCGGCCGCACGCCTTGCAGCATGGCCTGGCTGGCCGGATGCGACTCGATCAGGAATTCGGCCGCATCGAGCTGGCCGGGTTCGAGCGCGACGGTGTGCGAGCCGGGAATCACGCGCAGCACGCCGTTGCTCTCATCCTCCCTGCCCAGCGCCAGCCACACCGTCACCAGCTCCGGGCGGGCAAATGACCAGTAGCGGGTATCACGGTGCCAGCCGGTCTGGCTGCCATAGTGCGGATGCTTGGTCATCACACAGTTGTGGTGAGCGAGAGTCAGGCGCACCGGCTCGCCCAGCAAGGTCGCGACCACCTGCGTCACTGCGGGATCGGCGGCCCATGCACGGAATGCATCGTCGCGCCCATAGGCCTGGCGCAAGCGCCGCACCGTGGCCCCTCCGACGGCATCGCGGCTTGCGGGCGCGCCGGGATAGCCTAGCTCGGCTTCATATTCGACCGGCGCCGCGGCCGCGGCCAGTTGCGCGCGTGCGACCTGCTCGAGTTGGCCGCAGACCGCGGGCGGGGCAAAGCCGCGCAGCACGATATAGCCGTCTGCGTGAAAGGCGCGGTTGAGTTCGTTCAAGTCTGCGGCGGTCGGGGCGATGGCCGCAGGGGTGGCAGAAGCGGTGGAAACCTTGGAAGCCGTGGAAGCCACTTTGGAAGCGGCACCCGGCGGGACAGCAAGCGGGGAGTTCATTGCAGCGGATGAGGGGTTGGCTGGGCCKACAGCTTCGATAATGCCAGAAGCCGGGCGAATCGGCGCGCCCCGCGTGTGTCGGGTGCCCGTTGCGTGCGCAAACAGACTGTTCCCGCGCCTGCGCGCGCCGCTACAATGGCCGGGTTCTCCCCCCGACCCGCAGGCTTCACGTGACAGCTCGCCCACGCATCGTCGCATCGCTCTCCGAGGCGGAAGCCCAGCTTGGCCGCATCGTCCTGGGCAAGCCCCGGCAGATCCGGCTGGCGCTGGCCTGCATGCTGGCACGTGGCCATCTGCTGCTGGAGGACCTGCCGGGCGTGGGCAAGACCACGCTCGCCCACGCGCTGGCGCGCACGTTGGGGTTGCAGTTCCAGCGCGTGCAGTTCACCAGCGACCTGTTGCCCGCCGACCTGATCGGCGTCTCCGTCTTCGTGCGCGACAGCGCGGAATTCCGCTTCCACCGCGGCCCCGTGTTCGCGCAGGTGGTGCTTGCCGACGAGATCAACCGCGCCACCCCCAAGACGCAGAGCGCCTTGCTGGAGGCGATGGCCGAGGGACAGGTCACCCACGACGGCGTCACTCATGCCTTGCCGTCCCCGTTCTTCGTCATCGCCACGCAGAATCCGCTGGACCAGATCGGCACGCACGCCTTGCCCGAATCCCAGCTCGACCGCTTCACCATGCGCCTGTCGCTGGGTTATCCCGATCCGGCCTTCGAGCGCGTGCTCTACCTCGGCGGGGCAGCCCCCGCGGCCGGCACCCCGGTGATGGATGCAGCGCAGGTGGCCGCGCTGCAGCAGGCCGCGGCCCAGGTCTATGCCGGCCCGGCGCTGGTGGACTACGCCCTGGCCCTGGTGCAGGCCACGCGCGCGCACTCCGCCTTTGCCGCCGGGTTGTCGCCGCGGGCAGGCCTGGCGCTGCTGGCCTGCGCGCGCGCCTGGGCGCTGCTGCACCAGCGCGACAGCGTGCTGCCCGAAGACGTGCAAGCGGTCTTCATGCCAGTGGCGGGCCACCGGCTGCTGCCATCCGGCCCAGCCGGCGGTGGCCAGGAGGGGCTTGCCCGCCTGCTGGCCGATGTGGCCATTCCCTGACGCCCGATGGCGCGCAGCCGGCCGTTTTCCTCGTCGGGCACGGCATCTCCGGCCGCGCCTGGCCCCAAGCGGCAGGCATGGGCGTCGCCACCCTGGCTGCAGCGCCGGCGCGCCCCCCGGCAAGGCGTGGTAACGCTCGACCGCCGCCACCTGTATATCCTGCCCACCCGGGCCGGCCTAGGCTTCGCGGTCTTGCTGATGGCCATGCTGCTGACGGCACTGAACTACAACATCAGCCTGGGCTTCGCCMTCACCTTCCTGCTCGGCGGCATCGGCATGGCCTGCATGTGGCAGGCATACCGCAACCTGCTCGACATGACAGTGGCCGCTGTCAGCGCGGCGCCAGCCTTTGCCGGCGAGCCAGCCGCATTCAGCCTGCGCATTTCAGGCAGCAACGCGCCAGTACGCATCGGCGTGGAGGCGAGCCTGCCGGCCCAGGCCGGCGCGCTGCCTGCCCGCCTGAGCCTGGCACGGGATGCCACCGGCCAGCTGACCTTGCACATGCCCACCAGCCAGCGCGGCTGGCTGGCGCTGCCGCGCGTCACGCTCTCGAGCCGTTTTCCGCTGGGCCTGTTCCGGGTGTGGAGCTATGCCGACCTGCCGCTGGCCGCGCTGGTCTACCCAAGGCCGGAACCTGGCGCGCCGCCGCTGCCTTTTGCCGCGCAGCCCGACGACGATGGCGCAGCGTCCTTGCCTTCTGACGATGGCACGGATCAGTTGCGGCGCTACCGCAGCGGCGATCCGCTGCACCGCATCGCCTGGAAACATAGCGCGCGTACCGGCCGCTGGCTGAGCCGCACCGGCGAGGCCGGCAGCCTGCCGACCTGCTRGCTGGACTGGCAGGCCCTGCCGCAACAGCTCGGCCTCGAGGCGCGGCTATCGCGCMTGTGCGCCTGGGTGGTGGCCGCGGGCGACAGCATGGAAACCGGCCTGCGGCTGCCCGGGGTCGAGATCCCGCCCGGCCGCGGCGGCGCGCATCGCCGCGCCTGCCTCGAAGCCCTGGCCCTGTGGCCGGGACGCGCCGGTCAAGCCCCGCCGGAAAGCACACCGTGAAGCTGCCACCGCGCCCCCTTGCGCACGAAGAGCATGGCCTGCTGCTGGGCCAGCTGGCACTGGTGCTCGCGCCGCAGGCGCGCAGCCTGCCGGTGACCATCAGCGTCTTGCTGGTCTTGCTGCTGGCGTGGCGCTGGCTGTTGTGGCACCAGCGCGCGCCGCTGCCCTCGCGCCTGATGCTCGGGATCATCGCGGGGCTGGTGATGCTGGTGGCCGCCGCACTGGTCTGGCAGGCCGGCGGCAACATGGGGCGCGACCTGTCGGTGGCGCTGCTGGGCGCCTTCGTCGTGCTCAAATTGCTGGAGTGCCGGGTGCTGGCCGATGCCACACTGGTTACCCAGCTGTGTTTTTACCTGCTGCTGAGCCTGTACCTGTTCGACCAGCCGTTCTGGCTGGCCTTGTACAGCCTTGCCATTGCCGCCTGGCTGCTGCGCAACTGGCTCTTCCTGGGGCATCCCGAGGCACGCGGCTATCTTGCCGTGTGGCCGTTGCTCGGCCGCCTGACCCTGATCGGGCTGCCCTGGGCGCTGCTGCTCTTTGTCTTGTTCCCGCGCCTGGATCATCCACTGTGGCGGCTGCCGCAAGCCGAGGCCGTGGCCACTACCGGCATCAGCGACACCATGAGCCCGGGCAGCGTGAGCCGGCTCACCCAGTCGACCGAAGTCGCACTGCGCGCCGACGTGCAAGGCGGTCCGTTGCCGGCCAGCGCCCTGTACTGGCGCGCGCTGGTGCTGTGGCAGTTCGATGGACAGACCTGGCGGCCATCGCCCCTGCGGCAGCGGCGCGCGCAGCCGGCGCCGGGCTTGCCGGCGGCCGACGACACGACTGCGGATGCCGGGGCCGGCGAGGCGGCTGGCAACGCCTCGGCCAACGGGATCGTCAACTACAGCGTCACGCTGGAGCCTAACCAGCACGCGTGGCTGTTCCTGCTCGACCGTGGCCAGGCGATTGCCCCCGGCGCCGGCGCGGTGATCAATGCCGACGGTGAGTTTTTTACGCGCGACCCGGTGGACCGGCGCTTGCGCTACCGCGCGCGTTCGGCTCCGGYCGCGGCGCAGCCGCTCGATCTGGCGACGCGAGAGCTGGCGCTGGCGCTGCCACCGGGCAACCCGCGCACGCGGGCGCTCGCCACCGCGTGGGCCGAGCAATACCCGGATCCCGCCCAGCGGGTGCAGGCCGCGCTGCGGCTGTTTGCCGCTGCGCCGTTCAGCTACACGCTCTCGCCTTCGCCGCTTGGCCACGAGCAGGTCGACAGTTTCCTGTTCGACGCGCGACGCGGCTTTTGCGAGCATTACGCCAGCAGCTTCGTGTTCCTGATGCGCGCGGCAGGCGTGCCGGCGCGCGTGGTCACAGGATATCTCGGCGGCGAGTACAACCCCATTGGCGGCAACTACATCGTGCGGCAGGCCGACGCCCATGCATGGGCGGAAATCTGGCTCGAGGGACGCGGCTGGGTGCGCGTCGATCCCACCAGCGCGGTGGCGCCAAGCCGGGTCGAGCGCGGCATCGACGCCGCGCTGGAGGCCAGCGAGATCGAAGCGCTGCGCGCGATGCGAGACCCGGGCTGGCTGCGGAACCTGCGCTGGGGCATGGACGGCATGGTCTACACCTGGCAGCGCTGGGTATTGCAATACGATCGCGGCCAGCAGGCGCGGCTGATGCGGCAGCTCGGCATCGGTGACAGCGTGCCGCAAGTCCTGCTGGGCGGACTGGCGGCGCTGAGCCTGCTGGCGCTCCTGCCGCTCGTGCTCAAGCGCCGCCGGATCGATCCGGTGCAAGCCGCCTACGCACGCTTCTGCCGCCAGCTGGCACACCGCGGTTGCGTGCGCGCGCCGTCCGAAGGGCCGCAAGATTTTGCAGCGCGGGCCGCCCGCGCCCTCCCGGCTGCCGCGCTGGCAGTGCAGGACTTCAGCGATCGCTACACCAGGCTGCGCTACGGCCGCTTGGCGCCGGCGCAGCGCTCGGCCGAGCTTGCCGGGCTGCGCCAAGCGCTGCGGCGGCTTTGCCGTCACCTTGCGCGCTGAATGCAACGGGCACCGGAGGGCATCGGCGCCTTGGTTTGTTTCAGATGATATAATTACGTTTGTAATTATATTGCCGGATCGGACCAGTTGCCCCGGCATCACCTGACTCCCCGCCATGTCCTTCGAAGACCGCATTGACCGCTTCTGCGCGGGCCATCCGGAAGCGCCGCGCGACCTGATCCTGGCTTCCCGGCTGCTCATGCGCACCGCACGCCTGCTGCGCAGCCACATCGATCGCGCGCTAGCGCCTTTCGAGCTGKACCTTCAGCAATACCTCGCCATCAGCCTGCTCGCCACCGACGACAACCAGCCCAGCCTGCCGTCCGAGCTCGGCATCACGCTCGACGCCACGCGCACGCAGATGACCCGGCTGATGGACGGCCTCGAAGCGCGCGGCCTGGTGCGCCGGCACGCCTCGGCGCAGGACCGCCGCAGCACCGAGCTGGTACTGACCGCCGCCGGCCACCGCATGCTGGAGCGTACCGCCCCGGCCGTGCATGCGGCCTACGCCGAGGCCTGGGGGCCGGTAGGCGAAAGCGGCCTGGCCGCATCCACGCGCGCGCTCAACCGGATGCATCAGAACCTGCTGACGCTGGAACCATGAAAACCGTGTCTGCCTTACGGCCACTGCGGCTCGGGCTGCGGTGGCTGCGCCTGCTCAGCCGCCGGCAGCGCCAGACCCTGGTGATGCTGTTGCTCGCGCTGGCCACCTCGGTGGAGTTCCTTGAGAACATCATGTTCGTGTTCGCATCGAGCCATATCGTTGGCGGCGTCGATGCCGATCCGCGCAGCTTCGCCCTGGTCCAGGCCGCGTACGCGGTGGGCAGCATGTTGATGATCCTCAAGCAGCAATGGCTGGCGCAGCGCTTTGGCTATCGCTACTACCTCACCGGCGCGCTGCTGATCTTCATGGCGGGCACGCTGGCGGCGGCCACCAGCCATTCGCTGCCGCAACTGGTGGGCGCGCGCTTTGTGCAGGGCGTGGGCGGCGGGGCGCTGTTTACCAGCTGCCGCATCCTGGTCAATGTGATGTTCGCGCCGGCCGACCGGCCGCGCGCTTCGCGCATCTTCATGCTGGGGATCTTTGCCGCCTCCGCGCTGGCGCCCGCCATGGCAGCTGAGTTGATCGAGCGCGGCGTGTGGCAGGACCTGTTCTACGGCGTGCTGCCCTTCGCCGCGCTGGCAACGCTGGGGGCGTGGCTGCTACTGCCGGATGCCGAACCGCGCGAGGACGATCCCGGCCCAGCGCTGGGCCCGCTGCTGCTGTTCGGCGCGGCGGTGGTGACCCTGCAGGCCGCCATGACGGAGGCGCGCTTCGATATCTTCTCGCACCCGCTGCGGCTGGCGCTGATCTGTGTGGCGGGTGTCGGACTGCTGATGGGATTTCTCTGGCAGCAATGGCATCACAGCACGCCGGTGCTCCATCTGCGCGCGCTGCGCAATCCGGTCTACCTGACCGGGCTGGCCATGTATTTTGTTTACTACCTGATCAGCAACCTGAGCGGCTACGTGTTCCCGATCTACGCCGAGCAAGCACTCGGGCTGCCGCTGGCGACCACCGGCTGGCTCAACACCTTCGCCGCCACGGTCAGCCTGGCCGGGATCTTCGTCTACCTGCGCGTGGCGCCAAATCTGCCGCACAAGAAGCCGCTGATGGCAAGCGGCCTGCTGCTGATGGCCGGGGCCGCGTGGTGGTTTTCGTCGATGCCGCCCAACGCCGGCCCGCCGGCGCTGGCGTGGGGGCTGGTGGGCAAGGGCCTGTTTGGCGTGATGGTCATCATCCCGATTGCCGGCCTCACCTTCCGTTCGCTGGCCGGCGACGATTTCGCCCACGGCTACCGCAGCAAGAACCTGCTGCGCCAGATCGCCGCGTCCTTCGCGTCTGCGCTCGGCGCCGTGCTTTTGCAGAACCGGCAGTTCGCGGTGCACACGAGCCTGACCGGCGCCCTTGGCCAGCACACGGCGCAGACGCAGCAGTGGATGGCGGCGGCTCAGGCAGCCTTGAGCGCGCGCGGGCTGGATCCTGGCCATGCCTATCAGGCCGCGCTGGCGCAGCTTGCCGGCCTGCTGGATACGCAGGCCAGGTTGATTGCCTGCGAGGATCTGTATCGGCTGATCGCGGCGCTTGCCCTGACGGCTGCTGTCTTTATGCTGGCGCAACGCCGTCTCGATTGACGTGCGCTTGCTGCAAGACTGGGAGTTGGATGCCGGGCGCGGGCAGATCTGTCTGCCGCACAGGCTACGCAGTGTCGGCCCGAGGGGCTGAGCAGCGCGTTGGATCTGCTAAATCTGGCTGAATCTGGCTGGCTTGCCGGAGCGGATCGCTCCGGGGAGTCGCGGCGCGGGGCGCGCGCGGCGGTCGCTTTCCGAGAAAGCGTCGGGTCGGCTAATGAATCGGCTCTAGTCAGAACAGTGCTAGCTGGCGCATGCCAAAGCCGATGGTTTCTTCCACGCGCATGCGGGCGTGAGCGAGCGAGCCCTCCGCACCGGAGTAATTGCCTGCGGCCCAGTGATAGACCACCGGCATGTCGCCGCGATCGGACAGGCGAACTTCGCCCAGTTTCTCGCCGYGCTCATTGCGGTAGAAATGCGAACGGTAGCCACGCTCCCAGTGCGGGGCTTCGGCTTTCTTGCGTCGGCGCGGGGTGGGCGAGGCTTGCGGCAGGCGCCGCGCTCTCTCGGTACCCGTGGTCGCGGACGCGCGGGTGAAATCCAACTGCATAGACTTCCTTGTGTCATCGAGTCTGCAGGACAATTTCGCATTAATGGCCCGGGATGGTCAAGGCCATTGCTGCGTGTCCTGCTTCGCAGTCGAGATGATACCTGTTACCGCGCGTTCTGGCAGCCCTATTGCACCGGAATTCGGCGTCCACTAAGGCTTGGCGGGCCGACACGCATACCTTCGCACCGGCCCGCCCGCCATTTATGCCGAGGTTAACTCGGGGGTTAACTTCGCGGTTAACTCCCTGGCTATCTCCGTGGCTGACTTTGCCGTTAACCCAGGTCCAGAGGGATAAAGATACGGGCATCGTCGCGTTGCACCAGCAGTGCAACCTGCTTGCCGGACTTCGCTACCAGGGCCCGCAACTGCTCCGCCGAGCTAATTGGCGTGCCGTTGATGGACAAGATGACGTCACCCGGCTGGATGCCAACCTTGGCCGCCGGGCCTGCGACATCTTCGACCACCAGCCCGCCCTCAATCCCGCTGTCGCGCTTCTCGGTCGGGCTCAGCGGGCGAACCGCCAGGCCAAGCTTGCCGCCGGCGTCGTTGGCGGGGGACTTGCCAGCGACTGCCACATCCTTGGCCGTGCCGACCTTCACCGTCAGGGTCAGGGGCTCGCCCTTGCGGATCACCTTCAGCGAAGTCTGCGTGCCCGGCGCGATGTCGGCCACATGCTCTGGCAAGTCGCCCGAATGGTCGATCACGTCGTTGCCAAGCTGCACGATCACGTCGCCCGGCTTGAGGCCAGCCTTGGCGGCCGGGCTGTCCGGCTCCACCGAGTTGACCAGCGCCCCGCTAGGCTTTGGCAGCCCGAACGATTGCGCCAGGGCTTGGTTGATCTCCTGCACGCCGATGCCGAGGCGGCCGCGCGTGACCTTGCCATGCGCCACCAGTTGCGCCTGCACCTTGGTGGCGACGTCGATGGGAATCGAGAACGACAACCCCTGGTAACCGCCGGTCTGGCTGTAGATCTGCGAATTGATGCCGAYCACTTCGCCCCGCAGGTTGAACAGCGGGCCGCCCGAGTTGCCGGGATTGACGGCGACATCGGTCTGGATGAACGGTACATAGGTGTCATCGGGCAAGGAGCGCGATTTCGCGCTGACGATGCCGCCGGTGACCGTATTCTCGAAACCGTAAGGCGAGCCGATGGCCAGCACCGGCTCACCCACGCGTACGCGCGAGGGGTCGCCCAGGCGCACGGTCGRCAGATTCTTGGCGTCGATCTTGATCACCGCGACGTCTGTTTGCGCATCCGCGCCCAGCACCTTGGCCTTGAATTCGCGGCGGTCGGTCAGTTTGACCGTCACCTCCTGGGCGCCGTCCACCACGTGCGCATTGGTCAGGATCAGGCCGTCGGGGCTGACGATAAAGCCCGAGCCAAGGCCACGCACTAGTTGCTGCTGGCCGTTCTGCGGTCCCTGGAATTGCGGGCCGAAGCGCTTGAAGAACTGGAACAGGGGATCATCCGGGTCCATGCCCTGCGGCACCTGCGCCGAAGCGTGCTGGGCGCGCGCCGTAACACTGATATTGACCACCGCCGGACCGTATTGGTCCACGATGCTCGAAAAGTCTGTGGGCGCGGCCACGGCCAGCGGCTGGGCCGAGGCGGTCACGGGCGCCTGAGCGGCATATCCCGGCGTGATCACTTCCTTCTGCAGATAGGCATAGCCCCCGGCAAGAGCGGCCAGGGCAGCAATGCCAATGGCGGAGCGTGCAAGCGTCTGGCGAATCATGGCGTTTTCCTTTCTTGGTTACCTCGGGCGTCCGGGCTATCTGGACGCGACAGGACCATCCTAAAGGCCGATCCTTAAACCAGGCTTAAGGAAGCGTAGAAGGCACTGCCGGGATCAAGAAGGGTGTCACCGATGCGGGGGCATTCAAGGTACGAGGGTAATGCTCAAGCAGGATCGACGGCTGGAGCATCGTGCGTCTCTGTCGTCAATTGCGCGCAAAAACTCCGCTTCTGCGCGGAAGTCAACCGCTTCGCCGCCGCCTCAGCCTTTGAGGCTTGCGAGCGGTTGTCGAAGCGCTGCCAGCCCAGGATCCTGATGGGCTTGCGCGATCGCGTATATTTAGCGCCCGTTCCTGCCAGATGCTGGGCGAAGCGCCGCTCCACGTCCGTGGTAATCCCGGTGTAGATCGTATTGCCCTCACATTCGAGCAGGTAAAGAAACCACGGGGCTTCGCCGTCGGCTGGCATTCGAAATGAGCTAAAGAGGGGGCGACAAGGTGGCCGGAGCAGCAATTATGCTTGCTGCCATCACTTTTCGCAGCCGCAAACCGCAGCCGCAAAAGCAAAACCCCCCAGTACTTTCGTACTGGGGGGTTTCAAGGGAGAGCCTGGCGATTACCTACTTTCACACGGGTATCCGCACTATCATCGGCGTGGAGTCGTTTCACGGTCCTGTTCGGGATGGGAAGGGGT
>NZ_JBFTSF010000140.1:0-15790 GCF_056399905.1 Cupriavidus sp. 01L46 | reverse complement strand
GTAAAAGTGCTCTTCGTGGCGGACGACAACGATGTCTTCTTCACCGCGGGCAGCTACGACCCGCGCAAACTGATGGAAGCCATCCTCGCCGCGGGACGCGATGCACTGGCAGCGGCCGCCACGCGCCTGGCGGATGCCGGCATCCCGCATACCACGCTGATCCTCGAGAAGCCCGTTTCCCCCGGACAGATCTCCACCACGATCGTGGAGCAAGCCGACCGCTGGAATGCGGACCTGATCGTTGTCGGCACGCATGGCCGCAGCGGCTTGCGGCGCCTGGTCATGGGCAGCGTGTCCGAAGGCGTGGTGCACAAGAGCAACAAGCCGGTGCTGATGGTGCGCAGCGAGATCGAGGAATGAGGACACCCCGGGAACAACGGGCTGAATGATGGGCTTCATGCCGGCGGCGGGCAGGTTGATGCGAGGCACTGCCCGGATCCGTCGCAACGGCGTGGCCGCGCCCCGGGTTCGCGCATCCGGGTTTTCCCCAGCGGTACCCCCCTAGTCTGGGCGGCCCGGACAAGTTATGCTCTTGGCCGCCTAATAGCCCACACGGGGTGTGCTAGCGCTCAATCGACAATCCTCCGGCACCGGGCGGGCACATCTGGACGGAAATCAGCCTTGCGTACCCCTGCACGCACAACCTCTTGCCCGCGCGCATGCCGCTAAGCCGGCTGTTGTTGCCGCCGCAGCCGCCGATGCTCGCGCCGGGCATCGCGCACAGCACTTTCAGCGTGCAAGGCGACGCCGGCCAGAGCTTGCTGGCCTGGCAGGAGCGGATGAGCCCGGTCTACGACATCCGGCCTGCCACGGCGCAAGGCGAGCAGACGTTMGAGGCCTCGCTGTCTCGCTACACCATCGACGATCTGAGCTTCTTCGACATCCGCACCAGCCCCAATGTGGCCGAGCGCTCGTTGGGACGCGTGTCGACGGAGAACATTCGCGACATTACCTTCAGCGTGTTCCTGGAAGGCGCGCCCGCCCAATTCCTGGGCGGCAAGCCGGGACTCGGCGCGCCGCAGCGGCCCGGCTTGCCAAGCATCCTCGCGCTGGACATGGACCAGCCGTGCACTATCCGGAGTTTTCAAGGCCGCATGCTGCTGTTCTTTGTGCCGCGTGCCTTGGTGGAGATGGCCTTCCCCGACGCCGCCTCGCTGCATGGGCGCCTGGTTCAGACCACCACACCGCTGATGCGCGTGCTGATCTCGCATCTGGTGGCACTGAATCGACAAATCGTGGGCCTGAGCAAAGAGGAAGCCGACCGGTCCTTTCGCACCGCGATCGAACTGCTGGCCGCGGTGTTCAGCCGGCAAGCGGGGCTCTCCGGCAACGCCCGCGCAGCGGTGCGGGCCGCCGTGTACGGACAGGTGCGGCGCTATGTCGAGGCCAATCTGCATGACCCCGGCCTGACCCCTGACAGCGTGTTGCAGTCGCTGCATCTGTCGCGCGCCAGCGTGTACCGTCTATTCATGCATGAGGGTGGCCTGGCCGCTTATATCCGTAGCCGCAGGCTGCGGGTGGCGGCCGATGAACTGGTGCGCTTTCCCAATATGGCGGTGCAGGACATTGCCTCCGGGCTCGGGTTCAACAATGCATCGAGCTTTACGCGCGCATTCCGCCGCGCCTACGACATCGCGCCGCAGGAATTGCATGGCTATGCGCCGCTGCTACAGCGCGAACAAGCAAGGCTCCAGCACCATGCCCCCTGGCGCGCGGCGGGATTCAGGTAGCTCAGATAGGGATCCCGCGGATCCCGCGCCAGGCACCGCCACGCACGCCCCCTCACTCCACCGGCGGCGCCGGCATCCACCCGTTTGCGGCGTTTGCCGCCACGACCAGTTTCGCGATCGAATCCACGGGGAACCCGCGCCGGCGCCATTGCGGCTCGCCACCGCCTGCGTCTACTCGCTGACCCCGTGCGCAAGCCAACGAATCGCAGGGTGTTCTCCGGGCAGTGCCGCGCGGGTGGCATCCTCCATCAGCCGCAGGCCGGTGTTGCTGTTGGTGAGCAGCACGACGCCCGAGCGCAGCTCGGTGCTGCCCATCACGAATGCCCTCACGCCTTGCATCTTGCCCCACTGGAAGAACGTGCCCCGGCTGGGCTCGACGCCCCACCCCAGCCCCCAGCCAATGTCAGGCTCCGTGGCAGCCGGCGCGCCATCGAGGTAGACGATCTCTCCCTTCGGCACCATGACGCTCGCCGTCAGCCATTGTTGCCAGGTCGATGCACGGAGCCCGTCGCCCCGGAGCACGGCGGCAACAAAAGCACCGTAGTCGCCTGCCGTGGTTTGCAGCGAATAGGAGGCGCTCGCCGCTGGCGGGCGATGCACGTCGAGCCGCTGCGCCGCCTCATGCGGGTTGGCCGCATTCGCGAGGAACCGATCCTGCCACTCCAGGCTCGATGAGCGCATCCCGAGTGGCTCGAACACCAGGCGCCGCAGGATCGCTTCCAGGGTTTCCCCTGTTTTTGCCTCAACGGCGGACTGCAGAAAGATGAACCCCAGGCTGGAGTAGCTGAACCATGCGCCAGGAGGAAAGTGCAGCCGCAGCGGATTCTTGTCGCGCAGGTTCTGCAGGCCACAGGTATGCGTGAGCACGTGGCGCATGGTGATGCGCGCCGAGGCCGCATCGTCCGGCACGATCGGCTGGGCCGAGCGCGACAGCGGCTCGTCAAGATCCAGCACGCCGGCGTCGACAAGCTGCAGCAAGGCGTACGAGACGATCGGCTTGGTGAGCGAGGCCGCGCCGAACACAGTGCTGGCATCCACCGGCTCGGCGGTGTCCTGGTTCCTCACCCCAGCGGCAGCCACCTCGACCGAGTCCTGGCGCACGTGCGCCAGGCAGGCGCCGGTGACGGATTTGTCCGCCAGCAGATGCGCAAGGCGCATGTCCAGCGACGGCGTTCCATATTCCATGTTGCCTCACTCCGTTTGACAAGGAATCAGATAATCAATGCATGCCCGTGAAGTCCTGTAGCGCCGTCCTCACCGCCATGATGGCCGTGCGCCAGTCGTCCCTGGCCGGCTGGCGGAACAGCCGCGCGGTCGGATACCAGGGGCTGTCCGTGCGGGCAAGCTGCCAGCGCCAGTCCGGGGTGAACGGCACCAGGATCCACACCGGCTTGCCCAATGCGCCGGCCAGGTGCGCCACCGCCGTGTCGACGCAGATCACCAGGTCGAGCTCGGCGATCAGGGCGGCGGTGTCCCAGAACGTTTCCAGCTGCGGCGAGGGGTCGCGCATCGCGGGCAGCGCGCGCAAGGCGTCGCGATCGGATGCCCTGACGTCCTTCTGCAGCGAGACGAACGTKGCATCGGCCTCGAACAACGGAGCCAGGTCGCGCAGGGATATCGACCGCTTGCGGTCGTTGAGGTGCGTGGGGCTGCCGCTCCACACCACGCCAACGCGCGGGCGGCGCGTGTCCTCGCCGAGCCAGGCTGCCCACCTGGCGCGGCGCGCGGCATCCGCGTGCAGGTACGGCGTGGCCGCGGGGATGGCGGTGGTCACCTTCCAGAGTGCGTACGGCAGGCTCAGCAAGGGGCAGTGATAGTCGAACGCCGGCACCGCCTCGTTCTTGCCGATCACCGCGCCGACCCCTGGAAAATCCGCCAGCAAGGCACGCAGCGGCTCCTGCACGCGCAGCACGATCCGCGCGCCGGTGCCCGCCAGCAACGGGATGTAGCGCACGAACTGCAGCGTATCGCCAAAGCCTTGCTCGCAGTGCAGCAGCAGCGTCTTGCCGGCAAGCGGCGGCTCGCCGAGCCAGAGGTTCTCCCCGAGGCCGTGCGGCCGCTGGGTCCCGTTGTACCAGCGGCATTCGTATTCGCGCCACCCATGCTCGAACTCGCCTAGCAACAGGTTGGTGCCAGCCCGGTTGGCGCGCGCGCCGGGATTGTTCGGGGCGATCTGTATGGCCTTCTTGAACATGCGCAGCGCTTCATCGAAGCGATGCGACTCGCCCAGCGCGACACCGAGGTTGTTGTAGGCGTCGGCGCAATCCGGCTTGAGCTCGATCGCGCGCCGGTACGCCGCCATCTCGGCATCGTACTGGTCCAGCAGGCCCAGGGCGCGGCCCATGTTGTAGTGGATCTCCCAGGACCCCGGGCTGAGGGCGGCGGCGCGCTTGAGCAGTGCCAGCGTGCGCCCGTGCTCGCCCAGCGCGGACAGCGACATCGCCGCTGCGTGCAGGGACGGCAGTTGGCGCGGGGCCAGCCCGATGGCCTGCTCCAGCAGTGCAATGGCACGCGCATGGTTGCCGGCGGCCTGGTGAACCAGGCCAGCGGCATGGCAGCGCTGCGGGCAGGCAGGCAGGACAGCCAGGGCGCGGTCGAAGTATCCGGCGGCGGCCGCGGGGCTTTGCTTGCGCGCAGCGATGTAGGCCAGCCCTTCCAGGGCATCGCCGTGATGCGAGTCCGTGTCGATGACTTCCTCAAGCAACTGCGCTGCCGCGTCCAGCTGGCCAGCGTCGAAGTGGCGCTGGGCGGCTTCGAGCTGCGCGGTGAAATGCTGATCCATTACGCCTTCTGTCCTTCACTTTGATAGCAAGGCCGCCATTATCGCGCAGGTGCGGCCTGAGCCTCTTGGGCACAGCGCGGGTACGCGTTCTGCGTGACGCACAGCGCGGCGCAAACACGATCGGCATGCCCGCCACGACCTGGCGGATCTGCGCAATGGCCTGGCCGCATTCGCGCCCGGCCCCCGGGGTGCTGGCAAGTCGGGTACGCACGATGCATAATCCTGAAACTGGTTTCACCGAGACCGACTTTCCATGCCACGCCCTGTGACACAAGCCAAGTCCAACCTGAAGCCCGCAGAGAAACTCACCATCCAGGACGTTGCCGACTATGCGGGCGTCTCGAAAGCCACGGTGTCGCGCTACCTGAACCGGGGCGGCGAGCAGTTGTCCGCCGACGTGGAGGCGCGCGTGGCCGCGGCGGTGCGCGCGCTGGGCTATAGCCCGAGTCCCATGGCGCAAGCGCTCAAGCGCGGCAAGTCGCGCCTGATCGGGCTGGTGGTGGCGGACGTTTCCAATTCGTTCTCGGTGGCCGTGCTGCGTGGTGTGGAGAAGGCCTGCCGCGACGCGGGCTATATGGTGATGCTGTTCAACCTGGGCAATGACGAGCAACTGGAGCGCGAAGCCATTCGCTCGCTGTCGGCTTACCGGGTCGAGGGCTTCATCCTGCACACGCTGGGCCACGACGCCGGCGCCCTTGCCGATGCCGCGCAACTGGGCAAGCCAGTCGTGCTGGTCGACCGCAAGGTCGGCGACGCGGAAGTCGACCTGGTGGCCCTGGATAACCTTTCCGCGGTCCATGAGGCTGCCGGCCACCTGCTCGAAGCCGGCTACCGGCGCCTGCTGTTCATCAGCGAGCCGATCAAGGCCATCAGCTCGCGCAACGAGCGGGCCCGGGCCTTCCAGCACTTCATCGCGGAGCATGCGGACTCGCTTGGTGGCAGCGTTTTCGAAGCCCGTGCCGGCGACGACGACGCCCTGGACGAAGCGCTGCGCGCCCTGCGCCAGGGGGCCGGCAAAGCACCCATCGCCGTGCTGGCGGCCAATGCGGTGATCTCGCTGCGCGTGGCCGCCGCCGCCGCCAGGCTGGGGTGGCAGCTCGGCACCGACCTCGGCCTGATCGGGTTCGACGATCCGGAATGGGCTGCCCTGGTCGGCCCCGGCCTGAGCACGATTTCCCAGCCAACCGACGACATCGGGCGCGCCGCCACCAACTGCCTGATCGAGCGCCTGCAAGGCGCGCAGCTCGCGCCGCGCCAGGTCCTGTTGCCCGGCACCCTGGTCAAGCGCGGGTCGACGCGCCGCGGCTGACAGGAACCCGCAAGTGGTTCCTGGCAACGCAACGGCGTAACGAGCGCCCACCCTCTCCCCCGTCCCCTCTCCCGCAGGCGGGAGAGGGGCGCAAACCAGCGGCTTTGGACGGAGCCGGCCGGTACGCCAAAGCCGATCGCGATGGCGACGGCTGTTACTCCCCCTCCCCCGCTCCATCCCCCAATTTCATCCGTAAGGGTTTCCACTGCTGGAGTTCTGAAACCGGTTTCCTATAATCCTGAAACCGGTTTCAGAACCGTACTTGCCGAGCGCTGCGACGCCAGCGACACATTCCACAGAACGTGCAGGAGACATTGATGAATATCCACCGCTTGTTGCGCCAGATTGCCGCGCCCGTGCTCACGCTGCTGGTCCTGGCCAGCGCCTCGGCCGGCGTCCAGGCACAGACCGTCGCCGAGATCGTCAAGAGGGGCAAGGTCACCATCGGCGTGGTGACGGGCGCGCCGCCCTTCGGCACCACGGATGCCACCGGCAAGCCCGCCGGCTACGATGTCGACGTGGCCAACCTGTTGGGCAAGTACCTCGGCGTGCCGGTCGATATCGTGCCGCTCACCTCTCCCAGCCGCATTCCGGCGCTGGAAGCCGGCAAGGTCGATTTCCTGGTCGCCACCCTGGCGCCGACGCCCGAGCGGGCACGCGCCATCATGTTCAGCTCGCCCTACAGCGCGTTCGAGCTGACCATCTTCGCGCCGGTCGCGGCCAAGTACGCCAAGCTGGCTGAGCTTGGGAAGAGGAAGGTTGGCGTGACGCGCGGCACCACGCAAGACACGGCACTGACCCGCCTGGCGGTGCCCGGCATGAGCATCGTCCGCTTCGAGGACGACGCCACCTGTGCGCAGGCGCTGATCAGCAACCAGGTCGAAGCCATTGCCCTGCCCAGCACCACCGGCAACGAGATCATGAAGGCGCGCGGCGCCGGCAAGTTCGATGCCAAGTTCGCGTTCTCGGTACAACCGAACTCGATGGCCGTGCGCAAGGACGCCTTCGAGCTGCGCCAGTGGCTCAACACCACCATCGCCTACGTCAAGCTCAATGGCGAACTCGACGCCATTGCGCAGAAGTGGACCGGCAAGGCGCTGCCCACGCTGCAAACGTTCTGACCCCGGCAAGTCCGACGTTGCGCGCCAGCGCCAGCCGGCGCGCCAGGAGACCCGCATGAACTATCAATTTGAATGGAACCCGGTGCTGTCGCAGCTGGATCGCTTTGCGCAGGGTGCGGCCATGACGCTGGCGCTCAGCTTCGGCTCGATCCTGCTTGGCACCCTGGTCGGTACCGCCGGCGCCATCGCGGCAGCATTTGGCGGCCCCTGGCTCCAGCGCGCCGCCAGGGCATACGTCGAGGCCATCCGCAACACGCCCTTCCTGATCCAGCTCTTCATCATCTTCTTCGGCTTGCCTACCATCGGCCTGCAGATCGATGCCATCACCGCCGCGGTGATTGCCATGACGGTCAACCTCGGCGCCTACTCGACCGAGATCATCCGGGCCGGCTTGCAGGCGGTTCACCGTTCGCAGCTCGAAGCCGCCGCCGCGCTAGGCATGACGCGCTGGCAGCTGATCCGCCATGTCGCCCTGGTGCCGGCGTTCGAGAAGGTCTATCCGGCGCTGACCAGCCAGTTCACGCTGATGATGCTGACTTCGAGCGTGGTGTCGGCGATCTCGGTGGAAGAGCTGACGGCGGTCGCCAGCCAGATCGATTCGCAGACCTTCCGCACCTTCGAGAGCTACATCCTTGTCATGTTCATCTACATCGGGCTGGCACTGCTGCTGCGCGCCATGTTTGCCCTGATCGGCAATCTGGTGTTCAGGCGGCGCCGCGTGGTGGCGCGCGCCAGGCGCGCCGCGCGCACTGCCCGCGTTGCGCCCCTGGCGCATGCGGCGCTGACGCCGGCGGTGGCAGGGAGCGCGAAATGATCACCGAGTTCTCCTGGAATCATCTTGAAATCCTGCTCCTGGCGGCACGCTGGACGCTGTGGGTGACCTTGCTGGCCTTCGTCGGCGGCACGCTGGCCGGCTTCCTGGTGGCGCTGGGGCGGACCTCCAGAAACGTCCTGCTGCGCCTCGCCAGCACGGTCTATATCCAGATCGTGCAAGGTACGCCGGTGCTGATCGTGCTGTTCCTGAGCTACTACGGCCTCTCCGTGCTTGGGCTCAAGCTGTCGCCGATGGTGGCGGCCATGTTGGCGATGTCGATCTACGCCAGCGCTTATCTTGGCGAGATCTGGCGGGGCTGCATCGAGGCCGTGCCGCAAGGGCAGTGGGAGGCCAGCGAGGCGCTCGCCCTCACCCGCTGGCAGCAACTGCGCCATGTCGTGCTGCCGCAGGCCGTGCGGCTAGCCCTGCCGCCCACGGTGGGCTTCTCGGTCCAGCTGGTCAAGAACACCTCGATCACTTCCATCATCGGCGTMATCGAACTCACCCGCGCCGGCCAGCTGATCAACAACGCGACCTTCCAGCCCTTCGCGGTCTTCGTCGTCGTCGCACTTATCTACTTCGCGCTTTGCTTCCCGCTTTCTTCGGCAGCCAGGCGCATGGAAAGGAGTCTCCATGCCCATCGTTGAAGCACAAGGCGTGCACAAATCCTATGGCCCCGTCGAAGTCCTGAAGGGCGTATCGTTTGCCATCGAGCCGGGCCAGGTGGTCGCCATCATCGGCCGCAGCGGCTCCGGCAAGAGCACCATGCTGCGCTGCCTGAACGGCCTGGAGGCCATTAATGCCGGCAATATCACGGTCGCCGGGCACAAGCTGGATCACGACCGGAAGCGGCTGCTCGACCTGCGCCGCGACGTGGGCATGGTGTTCCAGAGCTACAACCTCTTTCCGCACCTGACGGTGGGCGAGAACATTGCGCTGGCGCCTTCCATCGTCAAGAAGATGGCCACGGGCAAGATCGACGGCATCGTCGACCAGGTGCTGGCCCAGGTCGGCCTGCTGGACAAGAAGGACTGCTACCCCGAGCAGCTCTCGGGCGGCCAGCAGCAGCGCGTGGCCATCGCCCGTTCGCTGGCGATGGAACCCAAGGTGATGCTGTTCGACGAGGTGACCTCCGCGCTCGATCCGGAGCTGACGGCGGAGGTGCTGCGCGTCATGGAAAACCTGGCCGCTTCCGGCATGACCATGGTGCTGGTGACGCATGAGATGGAGTTCGCGCGCCGCATGGCACATACCACCATCTTCATGCACCAGGGCAAGGTGCACGAGGCGGGCCCGTCAAAGGCGCTGTTCGCGCAGCCACGGACACCGGAGCTACAGCAATTCCTCAGCGCGGGAGCCCTGAAATGACCCAGCGGCGACAAGATGGTTCCTCCCGGCCGCCGGTGCTGATCTCGCTCACGGCCTATGGCGCGGACCTGGCCCAGCGCGACGGGCAGGCGGCGCTGGCGCGGATTGCCGCAGCGGCCGGCGCCGACGGCGTGGAATACCGCGGCGAACTCCAGCGCGGACACAAGGATGAAGTCAGGGAACAGCGCGAAGTCGCCGAACAGCACGGGCTGGCCGTGGTCTGGTCGAGCCCGGAGGGGCTCTGGAGCGAAACCGGCAGCCTCGACCTCGCCGCGCTCGACCGCGCCTTCACGACCGCGCTGGCGCTCGGCGCCGGCCGGGTCAAGATGTCGCTGGGTGGCTACCGCGAAGGCACTGCGCTTGACGGGTTGCTCCCGTGGCTGCGGCACGGCGGCATCGAACTCGTCGTGGAGAACGACCAGACCGCCAGCGCCGGCACCGTACCCCCGCTGCGCGACTTCTTCGCGCGTGCCACGGCACTCGGCAAGACGGTGCCGATGACCTTCGATATGGGCAACTGGCACTGGACGGGCGAAGATCCGCTCGACGCCGCGCAGGTCTTCGCCGCCCAGGTGGGCTACGTGCACTGCAAAGGCGTGCTGCGCACGCCTGCCAAGTGGATTGCGGTACCGCTGGATCAATCGGCTGCGCCATGGCGCAGCGTATTGCGCCGCCTGCCCGCCGACGTTGCGCGTGCCATCGAGTTCCCGCTGCAAGGGGAAGACCTGGTGCAGGTCACGCGCAAGCATGTCGACCTGCTGCGTTCGGTGGAGATTCCCGCATGAGCCCCGATCTGGATGTGGTGACGCTGGGCGAGGCCATGCTGATGCTGGTGGCCGGTGAAGCCGGGCCGCTCGAAGGCGTGCAGACCTTCCACAAACGCACCGCGGGCGCCGAGACCAATGTGGCCATCGGCCTGTCGCGCCTGGGCCTGAAGGTCGGATGGGCCAGCCGCCTCGGCGATGATTCGATGGCGCGCTACCTGCTCGGTGAAATGCGCCGAGAAGGCGTGGACTGCAGCCAGGTGGTGTGCGAGCCCGGCGAGCGCACCGGCTTCYAGTTCAAGGGACKGGTCGACGACGGCAGCGATCCGCCCGTGGAATATCACCGCCGCGGATCGGCCGCAAGCCGCATGAACCCGGGGCATCTGGACGAGCGGTGGCTACGGCRCGCACGCCACCTGCACGTCACCGGCGTATTCCCCGCGCTGGCCGAAGGCACGCAGGCCGCCACGCGCCAGGCCATCTCCACCATGCGGGCTGCCGGCCGCACGATCTCGTTCGATCCCAATCTGCGCCCCGCGTTGTGGGCCACGCCCGAGTTGATGCGCGAGACGCTGAACGGCCTGGCCCAACAGTGCGACTGGGTGCTGCCCGGCATCGAGGAAGGCCGCTTCCTGACCGGCCATGCCGAGCCCGAACGCATCGCCGCCTTTTACCGTGGGCGCGGCGCCAGGCTGGTAGTCGTGAAGCTGGGCGCTGAAGGCGCCTACTTCGATGGCGAAGCCGGCACCGGCCATGTGCCGGCGTTCAGCGTCGAGCGTGTCGTCGACACCGTCGGCGCAGGAGACGGCTTTGCCGTGGGCGTCATCAGCGCGCTGCTGGAAGGCCGGCCGGTGGCCGACGCCGTCCGGCGCGGCGCATGGATCGGCGCGCGGGCGGTGCAAGTGCGCGGCGATACCGAAGGCCTGCCCACCCATGCCCTGCTGGCGGCCAGCAACCTGTGAAGTCACAGCAAGGATTTCCCATGCGCAAGAATGTACTGGTGTTCCGTCCCATTCCGCCCGACCTGCTCGCCCGGATCGAATCGGAGCATGACGTGATCGTCGCCGACCCGCGCCAGCCGGCGCAACGGCCGGCCTTTCGCGCCGCGCTGGCCAACGCGCACGGCCTGATCGGCTCCAGCGTCAAGCTAGGCGCGGCCGAACTGGCAGAAGCCGGCCAGCTGGAAGTGATCTCGAGCATTTCGGTGGGGGTCGACAACTATGACCTCGCCTGCCTGCGCCAGCGTGGCATTGCGCTCTGCCATACGCCCGGCGTACTCACCGAAACCACCGCCGACACGGTCTTCGCGCTCATCATGGCGGCCAGCCGCCGCCTGATCGAGCTCGCCGCGCATGTGCGCGAAGGCCGCTGGGCTGCCAATATCGGTGAAAACCTGTTCGGCTGGGACGTGCACGGCAAGACCCTGGCGATCCTCGGTTTCGGGCGCATTGGCCAGGCGGTGGCACGCCGCGCGGCGCTTGGCTTCGGCATGGAGGTGCTCTACGTCAACGAGACTGCCGCCGAACCACCCGATCTCGTGGGGCGCGCCACCCGCACGGAACTCGACGACGCCTTGCGGCGCGCCGATATCGTCGCCGTCACGCTGCCGCTGACCGAGAGCACACGTGGCTTGATGGGGCAGCGCGAATTCGCGCTGATGAAACCGGGGGCCATCTTTGTCAACGGCGCCCGCGGCCAGATCGTGCAGGAAGACGCGCTGCTCGCGGCGCTCGACGGCGGCCACCTGCGCGCCGCCGGGCTCGATGTCTTCGCCACCGAACCGCTGCCGCAGGATTCGCCGCTGCGCTGCCATCCGCGGGTGACCGCCCTGCCCCATATCGGCTCAGCCACGCATGAAACCCGCCGCGCCATGGCGGAACTGGCCACGCGCAACCTGTTGGACGCGCTGGCCGGCCGGCCACCCGCCGCGCGCTTCGACCTGACAGCCATGGCCGCTTAGGCCAGCCGGACCGCCACCCGATTTCACCGCAAGGACCATCCRCAATGCCCCGTTCCATTCCCACGCTGTGCGGCTCGATCATGGGCGAGCCTTTCACCTTCAATGTGCGCATCCACAATGCGGCTTACCGGGCGCTGGAGATCGACTACACCTTCGTCTGCTTCGGCGTGCAGGACGTGCCCGGCGCCGTGCAATCGATCCGCGCGCTGGGCGTGCGCGGCATGAATGTGTCGATGCCGCACAAGCAGGCCGTGATCCCTCACCTCGACCACCTCGACGAGACCGCGCGCGCCATCGGCGCGGTCAATACCATCAACAATGTCGATGGGGTGCTGACCGGCTACAACACCGATTGCATCGGCGCCGTGCGTGCCTTCCAGGAGGTGACCGAGCTGCCGGGCAAGCGCATCGCGCTGCTGGGCGCGGGTGGCGCGGCAAGGGCCATGGCCTATGGATTGCGCGAGGCCGGCGCCRCCGTGACCGTATTCAACCGCACCGCGGCGCGCGGTGAGGAACTGGCCGCGTCGCTTGGCCTGCGCTTTGGCGGCGCGTTGTCCGACTTCCAGGAGGCAGACTTCGACATGCTCGCCAACGCGACGGCCGCCGGCTTTCGCGCACCCGATGTCAACCCCGTGGCCGGGCAGCTCGCCGCCCACCTGATCGTCATGGACGCTGCCTTTATCCCGGTCAGGAGCAAGCTGATCCGGGATGCCGCCGCGCTTGGCTGCCGCACCATCGACGGCACGCGCATGATGCTGCACCAGGCCTGCGCCCAGGTCGAGTTCTACACCGGCTGCGCACGCGCGCCGATCGAGGCGATGGAGGCGGCACTGCTGGAGGAGATCGCGCGCCTGTCCTAGCCGGTGCTAGCATGGCCGTCGAATTTGTCAGCTGATTGCCCAAGTCGATAACGAGCAACGATGAAAGGTGACGCTTGCAGCTTTTAGCGACACGGCTAGCGCTGCGCGGACTTCCGGCCCGAGGACGAGATCGAGACACGTCCAGCCGGAAATGGCTGTGCCGTGATGCGAAGCACGCCAGCGGCCCTCGCCGATTTGCAAATCGTCTTCTGTCGTATAGGCATTCGGCTCGCCGGAGAGACCCATGCCGAGCGCCTTCAGCAGAGCTTCCTTGCGGGTCCAGATACTGAGCACGGTGGCGGCCGAATCGGGTCGCGCCGGCTCAAGCGCCTCCTCCTCGATCGGAGAGAAAATCCCGCGTCCAATGCCCGCAATGTCTAGGCCGTCAATCCATCGCTCCACATCCACGCCGACGCGGCAATCCCATGCGAAAGCGAGCAGCGTCATCCCGTCAGTGTGGGAAACACTGAATGCGAGCTTTGCGGCGTGCGGCCACTGCAAGACGGGCTTGCCGAACGGCGTAGCACAAAAGCGCAGGGATTCGGGTCTGCAGGTCAGATAGCCGCCGATCAGCCAGCGGAGAAGGCTCCGACGGGCAATGAAGGCGTTGCGATTCCTCTCATGTCTGTAGGCTCGGGCACGCTGTCGCTCATCCGGCGAAAGCGCGTGGGCGAGCGTCGAACATGCTGGTTCGATAAGATAGTCATTCAGCACCCACACGTGCACGGCGCTATCCGGCAACGAGAGGTGGCTCGGATCAGGCAATAAAGGCGACGCGGTACGCCCCGCGTTGCGTGCGGTGACAAGATCGTGCTGCATGCCGTTCGATCCCAGCTCACGCCTTGCGGCGCCTCATGAAACACACCTGCCGCGTCATGCGTTTGCCAACCCCTCGTCCAGTAGCGCCGCTATGACCTGCAAATTCGGTTCGACGAGCATATCGGCATGGTCGCTAGGCACTTCTGCAATCATCAAGCCGCCGCGCGCGACACGCCGCCATAGCGATATCGGATCGCCCCAATCCTGATGTCGAATCGCCGCGCGCACATAGACAATCGGGCCCGCGTGATACGGCTGCGGTCGGTAGGTCGTCGTTGCTTGTCTCATCGCTTCGCGCACGCGCCAAAGCGCAGGCGGGAACGATTCGGTGTAGGCGTCCGGCCGGCGCGTCATGCGCCCGAGGCTCATTCCCACGCGATTGGCCGCCTTCCCAAGCATGTACGTCAGATAACCGAAAAGCTGCGACGCAGGCACCGCGCGCAGCCTGCGCCACTGGTAGCTCGAATTGCTGCAGCAGTACCGCATCCAAGCACTCCATGGCAGGAAATGCTCGTGCACATAGGTATCGAGCAGGCACAGGAAATCGATGTGCTCGCCAGCGCGCATCAGCTGTTGCGCAATCTCAAGGGCGACCAGTCCGCCGAACGAGTAGCCGGCCAGCGCGTACGGTCCGTCGGGCTGCACGGTGCGCATCTGTTCGATGTAGCTGGCCGCCATGTCTTCGACGCACCGCTGTGTCGGCTGCTCGCCATCAAGGCCTCGTGCCTGCAGTCCATAGACCGGACGCGGACTACGCAGCGCGCAGACCAGCCCCCAGCATTCCATCACCGAGCCGCTCAAGCCATGCACGAGGAATAGCGGCGTCCCGGTGCCGGCGCGCACGGGCACGAGGATCGGCGACGGCGGCTGCGGTGCACCCTCGTCGATCGCTGCGGCGAGGCGCGCGATCGTCGGCGCGATCAGCAGCGTCGCGAGTGGAATCGTGCGCCCGGTCGACTGATGCACGTCGGCAAGCAAGCGCGCTGCGAGCAGCGAATGACCACCCAGGTCGAAGAAGTTGTCGTCGCGACCGATCGGTGCGAAGTCGAACAGTTTCTCCCACAACACCTGCAAATGACGTTCCAGTTGTTCGCGCGACTCGCCAACGGCTGGCAATTCGCGCGCCGCAAGGTTCAGTGCCGGATGGTTCCGGATCGCGTCGAGGCATCCAGGATTGCGTAACGCCGCGGCATTGCCGACCGGCAAGCCGTTGACCGCATTGCGCGCGGCTGCTTCGGACAGCTTGCCGTTATACGTGACCGGCAACGCATCGACGGCGATGATCCGGTCCGGCACGTGCGATCGCGAGGCACGACGTGCGAGGTCGCGGCGCACTCGGGCGGCCAGCGCGCCAGTCAGTGCGACGCCATCGTGCAAGACCAGCAGCAGCACGATGCGCTGGTCGTACCTTTCCGCGTGCGTGCCAGCTGGCGGCGTGGCGCGTGACCGCTGCTCGACCACCAGCGCGTCGCGAATGTCCCGGATATCGCTCAGCACACGATAGATTTCGCCCGGACCGACGTTGACGCCGCGAACATTCAGGACGCCATCGGAACGGCCATGCAGCCGCGCGGTGCCTTCCGGCGAAAATTCGATGCGATCGCCGTGCGTCCAGACACCTTTGTTGCTGGTGAAATAGGCAGCGTGAAACGCCTTGCCGTCCGTGTCGCCAAAAAAACCGAGCGGACGTGAAGGAAACGGATTCGCGCAGACCAGCTCGCCGATTCGGCTGGTGCGGGCACCCTGTTCCCACGCCTGAACATCGAGCGCGAGGCTCTTGCATTGGGCTTCCCCCGCATAGATCGGCAGGTTCGGATTCCCCAGCACAAAGCAGCCGAGAATATCCGTGCCGCCCGAGATCGACTGCAGGGGCAGCGGCTTCACGTGATCGCGCACCCATTCGAACTGCGCGTCGAACAGCACCGCACCCGTCGACATCATCGCGCGTAGTGCGCCGAGATCAAATTGCTGCCCTGGCACCAGGCCCGCGTCCTCGCACATCTTCAGGTAAGCGGGACTTGTGCCGAACACGGTGACGCGCTCGTCGGCGACGAGACGCCACAACGCATCGACCGTCGAGATCGGACCGTCATACGTAACGATCTCGGCCCCGGACGCGAGCGCCGACAACTGCCAGTTCCACATCATCCACGCGCAGGTGGTGTGAAAGTACAATCGATCGCCGGGCCGCAGGTCGCAGTGCAGCCGATGCTCCTTCAGATGCTCGAGCAAGCTGCCGCCGGCGCCGTGCACAATGCACTTC
>NZ_JBFTSF010000139.1:0-15930 GCF_056399905.1 Cupriavidus sp. 01L46 | reverse complement strand
CAGTGGAGGGCGTGCAATCCGTGGTGGACGGCCTGGAGGTCGAGAAATAGCCATCGCTGGCATCACGGCACATCTCGGCGCGCACGGGAAAAGCCATAGTGTCTCTTCGCGTCCGAGCTCCTCTGGAGACGGTAATTGTAGCGTAGGAGAGGTGGTTAGAATTCGCCATCGGACACTGTCCCACAGTTATCAGTACTCGCCTGGTTATTAATCACTTTTTGATGTATTCTGGGTGCGTGGATAAAGATAATTATTGTCTATAAGTTTGTGGCTGAAATAGAATTAAATAATTTAAAATAAAAAAGAACAATTTCAATGTTAGGTCGTCGAATTTGTATGGACAGAGTTGGAGATGTTCCATGCAAGCAATTCGTCATATATGGCGCCGCATGTTCCCTATGTGCAGTCCTACGCTCAAGCACAACGGCCTCTGCGCGCTTACGGCCGGCGCACTTGTTGCATTACTGGCGAGCCCTGGCGCACACGCAACCGATCTTGCGCGCCAGACCATAGGCCCGGTCAGCTACGTTTGCGGAGGTGTTGGCGAGGACGAGCAGCAGGCAATCAAGTCGGAGTCGAAGGATTTTGATATGGGACTGTTATTCACCGAGGGCGCACGCGGTGAGTATCTATCCGATGTGGCAATCACCCTTTCGCGTAACGGAGTCGAGGTTGCATCCTTCCGCTCGAGCGGGCCGCGTTGCCTCATCAAAGCGCCGAGGGCGACTTATCAGGTCGTGGCAACCTACAATGGTGTAGAAAAGCACACCCAATTGCGGATGGGCGATCGGAACGTGCATTTGAATTGGTAGCCGACCGGCGTCGCAATGGCCATTAGGCATTTTCCCAATGCCGCAGATTAGATGCGCGTCACCGTGTGCGCAACAGTAGCGTCACTGGCAGCATCTCCAGCGCCTCGGCCAAGGCCAGGCGGCGGGCGGCTGGAGCCGGGTTCCGGTCCGCGTACCAGGCCTGCGGCGCTCGGCGCCTGCCACAGCGCGGCGCGCAGCGCGACCAGGTCGTCACGCAGCACTTTGCGAGCGCGCGTACGACGCACCGAAGCAAGTCTCGCCGTGAGACGTTGATCTGGTGTTAACGGAATGCACGGCGCGCCATTGGAAGGCGGTGGTGGCGTGGCCCGCATAGGCCACGCGTCAACGCATTCTGGCGACCGTGTCCAGATAGTCGCGCCCCTCGTTCGTGAGGCGGACTTGTTTCGGGTCTTGTGCGGCTCGATGCCGTTTCTATCGAGAAGCACAAGCTCGCAACGCTGAATACACTTCCTTACGCCCCTGTGGGGACTGGGATCGTTGGGAGCGACGTTTGTGGCGTTTGGGGGATTTGCCGCGGAATGTGAGCAAAAAGGCGAGGCCGATGCACCGAAAATCATGCTGTCGACTGCAGGCCACCGCCAATAGTCGTCGTGCCTCTTCCTCTCGATGCGCACATCTCCTATCCCTTCGTGAAGATCTCCAGAAGATGCCTGCTCGGATCCTCGAAATAGATTCTGCGGCAGCCATCGTCCGTGCTGACCTCGCCGGGGTGGCGGCGGTATGGGTCCGACCAGTACATCAGATTGCGCGCGCGGATTCGGGCGAGGCTTTGCTCGAATTCGGCGTCGCTGATCAGAAAGGCATAGTGCTGCGGAGCAACATCGCCTTTCGCGTCCATGAAGTCCAGGGTGATCTCGTTGTCCAGCCGTACGGCAAGAAACGGCCCGAACGGCACGGCCGCGGGACGTCCGAGGATCTCGCAGAGGAAGTCTGCGGACGCCTTCTTGTCATGAGAAAAGACGATGGTGTGGTTGAGCTGGATGGCCATGTCGCAATCTCCGGGAAGGGGTACGTGCGTCACGCAGCGGCTGACGCGTGCCACCTTAGCAGGGTACATGGATTTGGGCACGCCGGGCGGGCGTCACGGCCAGCCTCGATGCGGTCGAAGCCTGCGCGCAGATACCCCAGCTAACCGCCAAAGGCCAGGTGCCGGCATAGCCCATTGACCGTTGCCACGAGCGCTCCCATTGTCGGATTACATGCGGTAAATCACGCCGATCCAGGCGCTGCGCGGTGCGCCGGGCGCGACGAACCGCGCGCTGGCGTTGTCTTCCGGCGTCACGTGCGGACGCAGCAGGTTGCCGTTGGGAAACAGGTCGCTGGAGATCTGGCCATAGGTCTMGTAGCGGCGGTCGAACAGGTTAGCCACGCGCGCATAGATCTCGAAATGCTTGTTGACGCGGTAGGACGCCCGCAGGTTCACGGTGGCGTATCCGGGCGTGCTCCAGTCCGCGTACTTGGGTGCCTTGCCGGGCTGCGGGTCGGCGCGCAGGCCGTCTTCGTTGCCGCTGGTCACGCTGCTTGACACGCCAACCAGGTCGGCGCCCAGGGTCAGTTCGGGCAGCGCCTGCCAGTCCACGCCCAGCTTGATGGTGTGGCGCGGCAGGCCGGCCATGCGCATGCCCGGCTTGATATCGATGGTCCGTTCTCCCACCGCGAGCTGCCCGGTGGCCTGATAGGTGGCTTCGAGATAGCTGTAGCCGAGGCGCAGCGTGACATTGCCAAGACGCTGCCGGGCGGACAGGTCGAAGCCCTGGTTACGGGTCCGGTCGAAGTTGGCGAAGTATCCCTGCTGCGTGTTGGGGGCGCGCAAGAAGAGGATGTCATCGTGGTTGTCGATGCGGTAGAACGAGCCGGATACTTCCGTGTCCTTCGAGGGCCGCCAGCGCGCGCCCACTTCATAGGAGTGCGAGACGACCTGCTTGAGGTAAGGGTCGGCCTGCAGGCCGGCGGGCAGGCGGCAGGGCTGGGCGGGATCGGCGCAACCCAGCTCCAGCACTGTCGGCACGCGGTTGTTCTGGGCATAGCCGCCAAATACCGAGACCCCGGCGCCCAGCTTCTGCGTCAGGCCAAGCGCGGGGTTGAGCCGGCGGTAGGTGAAGCTCTCGCTCGGCTGCTCGCTGCCGTCGCTGTTGCGCAGCGTATTGTTCACGGCCACGTGGTTCCAGCGGGCCGAACCCGTCACGAAGGTGCTGGGCGTCACGGCCCAGGTGTCCGACAGGTACAGGCCAATTGCGCGCGAGGTGCCGCTGACGCCGGAGAATAGCGCGTTCGGTGCATTCGGGTCCGCGATCACGCCGCGGTCGTCGGTAAAGGTGCCTAGCTGCTCATACTGCGAGTAAGTCAGGCGGCTGCGGTCGAACGTCAGCCCGGCGTTGAGCAGGTGCTTTTCCGTCTCCCTGGCGAAACTGAACGCCATGCCGACGGACTGCTGCCACATGTGCGTGGTGTTGCGCACCGCCGGATCCAGCGCCGCGCCTTCGCTCCGGGTGAAGCCGCAGCGGGACTTGCGCGGGCTGCCGTCGGCCTTGAAGCCATCTTCGCAGTCTTCCGCGTAGGCGTCGTAGACCGGGTTCACGTCCCCGTTGGTGGTATCGCGGCGGCTGGTGCGCACATAGGCGAGCACGGCGGCGCTGGTCTTGTCGTCGAACCAGTGGCGGCCGTTGAAGGCAGCCTGGGTGACCATGTTCTCGGTTTTGTCGGGATAGGTATAGACGGCACCGCGATTGCTCTCGTAGAGCCCGGGCAGCAGGGCATTGCCGCTCGCGCGGTAGCTCGGCACCAGGCCGTTGCCGATCAGGGTGCTGCGCCCGTGCAGCAAGGAGACGTCCCAGCTGTTGGTCTCGCCCTCAAACCCGGCTTTGAGGAACAGGTTGCCGAGCCGGCCCTCCGAATGATCGCGCCAGCCGTGCTCCTGGAACAGGGTGCCGGCGGCAAAGGCGTGCCAGCCGCTGTCGCTGCGGATGCCGCCCGACAGGTCGGCGCGCTTGCGGTTGCCGCTGCCATAGGAAAGGTCGGCGGTGAGGCCCGGTGAAGTCAGGCCCGAGCGGGTGGTCATGGCCAGCGCGCCGCCAAGCGTGTTGAGGCCGTAAGCGGGGTTGGCGCTGGAGACCAGCGAGACGCTTTCCAGCRCGGCTTCGGGAATCATGTCCCAGCTCACCACATCGCCGAAGGGCTCGTTGACGCGGATCCCGTCCAGGTAGATGGACAGCCCTTGCGGCACACCCGGGATCGACGAGGCGCGAAAGCCGCGGTAGGTGAGGTCGGTCTGGAAGGGGCTGCCCTGGATGTCGTTGACGTTGACGCCGGTGAAGTTACGCGCCAGGTATTCGCCGAGGGTGCCGGTGCGCGTGCCGTTCAGGTCGTCGCCGCTGACTGTCTGCACCGTGTACGGCACCAGATCGCGGTCCACGCCAATGCCCGGCAGCGGTGCGGTGGCTACCACCATGACTTCGGGCAGCGTGGCACTGTCCCCGGATTGCACACCACTGTCCTGTTGTGCAACAGTGGGCATGGCGGCCAGCAATGCCACGGCCAGCGCGATGGCGGTGGCCGCGCTGCGCCGTGGCGCGCCGCGGCGCRGGGTTGCGCCTCCCGGCGAGGCCCTGCGCCTGGGTGGGGGTGGGTTGGCTGGCATCTTGCATCTCCTCGGAACGATCGGCCGGGGCACCTGCGTTGGGTGCCGGCTTGGTGGAAACAACTTGAGGGACGGGGAGCAGGTTCCGTACCTCGGGCTTCGGGAAAACCTCCCGATCCGCGGGCCATCTCTACCGTCCACTGCAATCTCCCGGGGGCGTCATTGCCATGACGATGTCTCGCTATCTGTTAAGCCGCGCCATCTGGATCTGCGCGGCCTGCCTGTGCTGCGCGCTGGTGGCCGCGCTATGGCTCGCGGTGCGCGCCATCGGCGACGAGCGGCGTGGCGCGGACGCCATGGCGCAGCTGATACCGCGCTTGTCGGCCTTGCAGACGGCGGCCCCGGCCGAACGCGAAGCGCATCTCGCCGCCCTGCGCGCCATCAACGCCTCGGCGCAAATGCGCCACCTGTGGCTGCATCTGGAGGATGCAACGGGCCAGGTGCTGGTGAGCGCGCCGCAGCCGCGGGATAGTGCCGCCTGGGGCGGCTTGCTTGCCCTTCCGGGCCTGGGTGCGGATGCGGCGCGGCTGGAAAGCAGCTGGGAGATCCACACCCGCGACGGCGCCACCTACCGCGCCGCCTTGCGCTGGAGTCCGGAGAGCGAAATCCGGGAAGCCAGCGGCGACATGGCCGGCTACCTCGCCATGCTGGCGGTCTATGGCGCGCTGCTGCTGCTTGGCATCCACTGGGCCCTGGGACGGGCCGTTGCCCCTCTGCAACAGATCCTGGAGGCTATCCGGCGCTACGAAGACAAGGACTACAGTGCGCGCCTGCCGCCCATGCGCACGCGCGAGATGGACCAGCTCCGCCGTGCGCTCAACCATCTGGCCGGCGCGCTGGACGAAACCCAGGCGGAGCGCCGCGCCCTGAGCCGCAAGCTGCTGACCGCCCAGGAAAGCGAACGGGCGCGCCTGGCGCGAGAACTGCACGACGAGTTCGGCCAGGTGCTCACCGCGATGCGTGCCGATGCCGCCTACCTGGTGCGCAAGAGCGTCCACGAGCCGGTGCTGCAACTCGTGGCCAACGACCTGGCCGGGCATTGCGCCAGGATCCAGCACGAGGTACGCCATCTGCTGCACCGGCTGCGGCCGCACGGCGTGCGGCCCGACGGCCGGCTGGCTTCGGTGGAGCGCCTGCTGCAGGACCTGGTGCAGGCCTGGCGCGACCAGCCCGGCCAGCACGTGGAGGTGGACTATGCGGTGGCGCTTGGCGGCGTGGCGCCGGGCCCCGAGCTGATCCTGACGCTGTACCGCATGACGCAGGAAGCGCTGACCAACGTGATGCGCCATGCCGGCGCACGCCGCGTGGCGATCCRCATTGCYGCCACGGSCGCMGGGGARGCGGTGCGCTGGAGCGTGGAGGACGACGGCCAGGGCATTGCCGACGTCGCCGCGGCSCTGCAGCGCAGTCATGGCCTGSGRGGSATGCAGGAGCGTGCGTGGGCCCATCTTGGCACGCTGCACATCGAACCTGCCTGCGCCGCGGCCCTCGCCACACCCGGCTGCCGCCTGAGTGCAAGCTTTCCGCTTGCGCAGCAGGCCTTCGCCAAGCCGGTTCAACCACATGGGAGCCAGAGCGAATGAAAACGATCGACGTAGTCCTTGCCGACGATCACGCGGTAGTGCGCACCGGATACCGGCGGCTGCTCGAACTGGAGGAGGGGGTGCGCGTGGTGGCCGAGTTCGGCGATAGCGATGCCGCCTACGCCTGGCTGACGCAGCATCCCGCCGACGTGCTGATCCTGGACCTGTCGATGCCCGGACGCGGCGGCATGGAAGTGCTGCAGCGGCTGGGCGCGCGGGTGCCCGCATTGCGGATCCTGGTGTTCAGCATGCACGACAGCGCTGCCATCGTCAGCCAGGCCATGCGGGCCGGCGCCGCCGGCTACCTGACCAAGAGCAGCGCGCCGGAGGCCCTGGTGGACGCGGTACGCAAGGTGGCCAACGGGCGGCAGGCGCTGTCCGACGATGTCGCCGGCCTGGCCGCCGCCGGCAGCCAGCTTCCGCCCCACCTGGCCTTGTCGCCGCGCGAGTTCGACCTGTTCCGCCTGTTTGCGCGCGGCACGGCGATCGAGGAAGTGGCCGCGCAGCTCTACCTCAGCACCAAGACGGTGGCGAACTACCAGACGCTGATCCGCAAGAAGATGGGCCTGGCCAACCGGGTCGAAATGCATCGCTATGCGATGGAGCACGGCTTCGGCTGAGCCTCTGTTGCAAAACGGGACAGCGTTGCCCCGCGGGCAGGAGCCGTGTTCCGCGGCGGTACAACGCCCGCCAGCGCACTGCACAACGCGCGTCGCTGCCTGATGGCCGGGCGCCCTCCGGGGCGATGCGGGAGAAGGCCCGGCGGCGCACGGTGCACATGCTGCACCGCACATGGCATCGGCCTTGCTCCACTAACCGGCATGAACGCCTCCACCTCAACCTCCACCTCCTGCCGGGCCATGCTTAGTCGTCTTGCTTGCGCGCTGCTGCTCTGCTTTGGCCTGGCCCATGCGCTGGCCAATGCGCTGGCCGCGCCGGCGGAGGCGGCGCAACGCTTTCCGGTGCGCCCGATCACGTTGATCGTGCCGTGGCCGGCGGGCGGTGCCACCGATATCTCGATGCGCGTGCTGGCGGAGCTGGCCGGGCGCGAACTCGGCCAGCCCATCGTGGTGGAAAACAAACCGGGCGCCGGCGGCACGCTGGTGGGCGGCGTGCTTGCCGCCGCGCGGCCGGATGGCTACACCATCGGCCAGTTGCCGCTGACGGTCTATCGCTTCCCGCATCAGCAGAAAACCGCGTGGCAGCCGCTGCGCGACATCCAGCCGGTGCTGATGGTCTCCGGCTACACCTTCGGCATCGTGGTGCCCGTGGACAGCCCCTTCCACACGCTGGACGACCTGATCGGCTGGGGCCGTGCCCATCCGGGGGAGCTGACGGTGGGTTCCACCGGCATCGGCACCACCGCGCACCTGGCCATGGAGGATGTGCTCGGGCGCAGCGGCGTGCGCTACGTGCACGTGCCTTACCGCGGCACCGCGGACCAGATGCTGGCGGTGGCCAATGGCTCGCTGATGGCGGGCGTGAATTCGACCGGCTTCGCGCCCTTCGTGGACAGCGGGCGGATGCGCCTGCTGGCGGTGTTCAGCGCGCAGCGCTCGGCGCGCTGGCCAGAGGTGCCGACCGTCAGCGAGCTGGGCTTCGACCACGCGATCCACAACTCGCCCTATGGCATCGGCGTGCCGCGCGGCACCGACCCGCTGATCGTCAGCCGCCTGCAAGACGCGTTCCGCATCGCCATGTACCAGCCTCGCCACGTGGCCGAGCTGGCCAGGTACGACCAGGAACTGACCTACCTGAACACCGCCCGGTACGAAGCCTACCTGCAGCGCGCCTGGGACGTGGAGCGGCGCTTCGCCGAGCGGGTGGGCACGGCGCTGCCGAAGGAGCACCTGTGATGGCCCCGGAATCCCCGCTGGCGCTGCGCTGTGAGGCCGTGCGCAAGCGCTTTGGCAACCAGCACGCGCTGGACGGCGTTTCGCTCGACGTGCGGCGCGGCGAATTCGTTGCGCTGCTGGGCCCCAACGGCGCAGGCAAGACCACGCTGTTCCAGATCCTCAGTGGCTTGTTCGTGGCCGACGCGGGGCGGGTCACGGTCATGGGGACGGATATGCGGCGCCACCCGGTGCGCGCGCTGGCCCGGCTCGGCATCGTGTTCCAGCAGCCGGCCATCGACCTGGACTTGTCGGTCTTGTCCAACCTGCATTTCCATGCCGGCCTGCACGGGATGGCGCGCCGCGTTGCCGCCGGGCGGATTGCCCGGCTACTGGAGGATTTCGGCCTGGCCGGGCGGGCCGGGGCGGCCGTGCGCGAGCTCTCGGGCGGCAACCGGCGCAAGGTGGAGCTGGCGCGCGCGCTGTTGCACGAGCCCGCCGTGCTGCTGATGGACGAGCCCACTGTCGGGCTCGATCCGGCCTCGCGCGCGCAGCTCGTTGCCGATGCGCGCCGGCTTGCCGCGCAGGCGCAGGCCGGCGTGCTGTGGGCCACGCACCTGGTGCAGGAGGTGGAGCAGGCGGATCGCGTGATCGTGCTGCATCGCGGGGCGGTGCGCTTCGATGGCACCCCGGCCGCGCTGCGCGGCGCGGCCGAGCGTGACAGCTTGGAGCAGGCCTTCCTGGCCCTGACTACCTTCCCAGCATCGCCGACCCGAGCCACCGAGCGAGCCACCGAGCGCGTCCCCGCATGAACAAGCCGCCCACCCTTGGCTTGATCGCCTGCGCCACCGTGGCCGCCACGCTGCTGCTGATTGCCGCCGGCGTGGCCGGTGCCGCCGAAAGCCGCAACGCCAGCGGGCAGGTCTTCGTCTCCAGCGAAAAAGACGACGCCGTGGCCGCCTATAGCGCCACCAGCAGGCAACTGATCGCCGTCTGGCGGCAATGCAAGCGCCCGCGCCACCTGCAGCTGTCGCCGGACCGGCGGCGCCTTTACGTGGCCTGCAGCGACGATAACCGGGTGGACGTGGTCGACGTGGCGAGCCGCAAGACCGTGGCCTCGCTGCCGGTCGGCGACGATCCGGAACTGTTCGACCTCAGTCCCGACGGCCGCACGCTCTACGTCTCCCACGAGGAGGACGGACTGCTGTCGGCCTACGACACCGCGTCCGGCAAGAAGGTGTTTGCCATCAAGGTGGGCGAAGAGCCCGAGGGCGTGAAGGCCAGCCCGGACGGCAAGCGGGTGTACGTCACCTCGGAAGTGGCCAATCTGGTCCATGTGATCGACGTGGCTTCGCGCAAGCTGGTCAAGAATATCCAGGTCGGCAACCGCCCGCGCCGCCTGCTGCTCGCCATGGACGGCAAGGAGCTGTGGGTGACCAACGAACTGGCCGCCAGCGTGAGCGTGATCCGCACCGATACGCTGGAAGTGGTGCAGACCATCGCTTTCACGCCCAAGGGTTTCCGTGCCGAGGACGTGACCCCGGTCGGGCTGGTCGCCAGCAGCGATGGCAAGCGCGCCTATATCGGGCTGGGCCGCGCCAATCACGTGGCCGTGGTCGACGTGGCTTCGCGCCGGGTGCTGGACTACGTGCTGGTGGGGCACCGCGCCTGGGGCCTGGCGCTGACGCGTGACAACGCCTGGCTCTATGTGGCCAACGGGCTGTCGGATGACGTCAGCGTGGTCGACACCGCAAGCAACAAGGCCGTGGCCACGCTCAAGGCGGGCAGGGTGCCGCATTCGGTGGCGATCGATGACTAGCMCGGCGGCCAGGCTGCGCTGGCTGGCCGTGTTCGCGTGGCTTGCGGCCACCGCGCACGCGGCTGACGTACGGGTGGCCGTGGTTTCCATGGCCGGCGATGCGCGCTACGCACCCAGGCGGATGGAGCAACGTTATCCCGGCCAGCCGCAAGGCCGTCCCGTGGACGGCGCGCGCGTGGCAGCGGCGGAATCGCGCTTTGCGCTGGAAGCCGCCGGGCAGGTCCTGCGGCTCGATGCGCAGGAGGCCAGCAGCGAAGCCGAGGTGGGGCCGATGGTAGCCGCGCTGGCGCGCCAGGGCACGCGCTTTATCCTGCTCGACCTGCCGGCTCCGGCGGTCAGGCTGGCGGCGCGCGCGGTCAAGCCCGGCGAAGCGCTGCTGTTCAACGTTTCCGCCGCCGACGATGAACTGCGCGGCGCTGGCTGCGCGCCGCACCTGCTCCACACGCTGCCCAGCCAGCGCATGCAGGCGGATGCGCTGATGCAATACCTGGCGCTGCGCAAGTGGCGCCGTGCGCTGTTGCTGAGCGGGCCGTCGCCGGAAGATGCGGCGCAGCGCGCCGTGCTCACGCAGGCCGCCCGCCGCTTCGGTATTGCGTGGTCGGCGCAGCGCGCGTTCAAGCTGTCGAACGATCCGCGCGAGCGCGAGCTGGGCAATCTCAGCCTGCTGACCACCGGCGTGGACTACGACGTGGTGGTGGTGGCCGATGCCGACGGCGAGTTCGCGCGCAGCGTGCCCTATGCGACCCAGTTGCCGCGCCCGGTGGTGGGTGCCAGCGGGCTGGCCGCCCAGGCCTGGCACTGGGCCTGGGAGCGCAACGGCGGGCCGCAGCTGAACCGGCGTTTCATCAAGGCGGCGGGCCGCCCCATGACCGGCTACGACTGGGCCGCGTGGGTGGCCGTGAAGGCGATCGCCGAAAGCGTGGCGCGTCAGCCCAAGGGCGGCTTTGCCGGCCAGGCCGAGGCCCTGGTCTCCGAAGCGGTGGTGGTGGATGGCTTCAAGGGGCCGCCGCTGTCCTTCCGGCGCTGGGACCGCCAGCTGCGCCAGCCGGTCMTGCTGGCGCATCCCGACGGCGTGGCCGGCGTGGCCCCGGTGGAGGGCGTGCTGCATCCGAAGAACAATCTCGACACGCTGGGCGCCGACGCCGCCGACACCGCGTGCCGGCCAGGCAAATAAGGAGGCGACGCCCGAGCCATGACTACCACCCTGATCCACGCCTGGCGCGCCTTGCGCGCGGTGGCCGGGCGCGAACTGCACAAGTTCTTCCGGCAACCCGGGCGGTTGTTCTCGTCGCTGGTGCGGCCGCTGCTGTGGCTGTTGGTCTTCGCGGCCGGCTTCCAGAACGCGCTCGGTGTTGCCATCGTGCCGCCCTATGACACCTATGTCGAATACAAGGTCTTTGTCACGCCCGGCCTGCTCGGCATGATCGCGCTGTTCAACGGCATGCAGTCCTCGCTGGCGATGGTGTACGACCGCGAGATGGGCGTGATGCGCTTGCTGCTGACCGCGCCGCTGCCCAGGGCCTGGCTGCTCGCCTGCAAGCTGGCTGCCGGCACGTTGCTTTCGTTGCTGCAGATGGTCGCCTTCCTGCTTGTCGCCATGGCCTTCGATGTGACCTTCGCGCCGGCATGCCTGCCCGGCGCGCTGGCCGTGATGGTGCTGGCCGCGCTGATGCTGGGGGCGTTGGGTTTGCTGCTGTCGGTGCATGTGCGGCAACTGGAGAACTTCGCCGGCACCATGAATTTCGTGATCTTCCCGATGTTCTTCATCAGCTCGGCGCTGTATCCGCTCTGGAAGCTGGAGGAGTCCGGCGCCACCGTGGTCTACCAGCTCGCGCGTTTCAATCCCTTCACCCATGCCGTGGAAGCGATCCGCTTTGCCTTGTACGGGCAGGCCGCACCAGTCAGTCTCGCGGTGGTGGCCGCTTGCACGGCTGTGTTTTTCGCCTTGGCGCTGCTGGGCTACGACCCGCAGCGCGGGATGGTGCGCCGCGTGCGCCAGGCCGGGGGGCCGGCATGAGGCATGCCGCTGCGCTGGCAGCTTGCTTGGCGTTCGCCGCGGCGGGCGCGTGGGCATCGGAGAGCCGCGATCCGTTGCAGTCGCCGCAATGGCCGCTGGTGCACAAGGAAGCGCTGCAGCAAGCGCCGTTCGTGTTCGACAGCCGCGTCAAGGTCACCGGGCCGGCCTTTGCCGAAGATCCGATGCGGGTGCCGATCGCCTTCGATGCATCGGCGCTCGGCGAGGTGGATCGCATCGTGGTGGTGGTGGACCGCAACCCGATCCGCAAGGTGCTGGAGTTCGAGCCGCGCAAGGTGCGCCCCTCGCTGTCGTTCCGCTTCAAGCTGGAGCAGGCCTCGCCGGTGCGCGTGGCGGCCCGCACGCCGGACGGCGTGTGGCATGTGGGCGGGGTGATGGTGGATGCCAGCGGCGGCGGCTGCACGGTGCCGGGCGCGACCCGCCGCGATGGCTCATGGAGCACCACGCTGAACCGGGTCGAATCGCGCGTGTTTCCCGGCCTCGGCGGCGCGGGTGGCCGGGTGCGGCTGCGCGTGATGCACCCGATGGACACCGGGCTGGTGGCCGGTATCCCAGCCTTCCATGTGGAGTCGCTGAACCTGCTCGATGCCACCCGGGAAGCGATGCTGCGCCTGACGCTATATGAACCGGTCGCCGAGAACCCGATCTTCTCCTTCGACCTGCGCGGGGCCATCGAGCGCGGCATGACGGTGAGCGGACGCGATAACAACGGCAACCGGTTCGCGGCGCAGGTGACGCCATGAAACGCGTGCTCGGGATCCTGCTATGGCTGGCAGCGCAGGCGGCGCTGGCGCAGGAAGGGGACTACCGCCTGGCGCCACGCCAGGTCGCCGCCGACGTGTGGCTGCTGGAAGGGGCGAACGCGGATTTCACGCCAGACAACGGCTGCAACATCATCAACACCGCCTTTATCGACACGGGTGATGGCGTGGTGGTGATCAATACCGGGCCGTCGCGCCAGTACGGCGAGCAGCAGCGCCGTGCCATTGCTTCGGTCACGGCGGCGCCGGTACGGCTGGTGCTMAATCTCAACCTGCATCCGGACTACTTCTTCGGCAACCAGGCCTATGCCGACGTGGGCGGCAGCGCGCTGGCCGGCACCATCGACGGCGCCCGGCGTGAAGGGCCCGCTTATGCCGACAACCTCTATCGCCTGTGCGGCAACTGGATGCGYGACACCGAACCGGCGCCGCCGCGCCACGTGCTGGCCCCAGGCCGGCGCACGATCGGCAGGCACACCTTCGATCTGATCCGGATGGACGGCCACACCGCCGACGACCTGGTGATCGTGGACCGCAGCGCCGGCATTGTGTTCGCGGGCGGCGTGGCGTTCCGCGAGCGCGTTCCGACCACACCGCACGCGGATCTCAAGCGCTGGCTGGCCAGCCTGGACCATTTGCAGGCGCTGCTGCGCGACAGCGGCGCGCGGCTGCTGATCCCCAGCCACGGACCGGCGCTCGGCAGCGCGGACGCCATTGCGCAGACACGCGGCTACCTGCAGTGGCTGGATGCCMGCATGACCCAGGCGGCATCCGAGGGGCGCGACCTGGCCGAGGTGATCGCCATGCCGGTGCCGGACGCATACGCACGCTGGGGCGCCATGCCGGCGGAGTACCTGCGCAATGTGACGCACCTCTACCCGGCGTATGAGGACGCCGCGTTGAGACGCTGAATCAGGGCAGGCGTGCTGTTCAAATCCGCAACAACGGCAACGGAGTGTTCCGCGCTGGTACGCCATCAAGGCATCGGCAGGCCGCTATTGGGCCGCTATGGGACCGGATACGGGTGTTTTCCATTGGCATGGGAATTGCCAAGAGTCTGTCTGGTGTGTGTGGCACACCGGCGAAGATCGACAACAAGAGAGAGGAGCAGACAATGAGGACGTTACGCGTGATGATGGTGCTCGCGGCAACTACTGCGAGCCTGGTGGCGCAGGCCGCGGTGACCGATGCCATGATCGAGAACGACGCGAAGTCGCCGGGCGACGTGCTGTCGTGGGGGATGGGCCCGCAAGGCCAGCGCTTTTCCACGCTGAACCGCATCAACACAAAGAACATCAGCCAGCTGGTGCCGGCCTGGTCGTTCTCGTTTGGCGGCGAGAAGCAGCGCGGGCAGGAAGCGCAGCCCTTGATCCACGACGGCAAGATGTTCGTGACCGCCTCCTATTCGCGCATCTACGCGCTCGACCTGAAGACAGGCGCCAAGCTGTGGAAATATGAGCACCGCCTGCCCGAAGGCATCATGCCCTGCTGCGACGTGGTCAACCGTGGCGCGGCCCTGTACGACAACCTGGTGATCTTCGGCACGCTCGACGCGCAACTGGTAGCGCTGGACCAGAAGACCGGCAAGGTGGTGTGGAAGGAGAAGATCGAAGACTATGCTGCCGGATACTCCTACACGGCGGCCCCCCTGATCGTCAAAGGCATGGTGCTGACCGGCGTCTCGGGCGGCGAGTTCGGCGTGGTGGGGCGGGTCGAGGCACGCGACGCCAAGACCGGGCAGATGGTGTGGTCCAGGCCCGTGGTGGAAGGCCATATGGGCTACAAGTATGACAAGGACGGCAACAAGACCGAGAACGGCGTGACCGGCACCCAGAACGCCAGCTGGCCGGGCGAGACCTGGAAGACGGGCGGCGCGGCCACCTGGCTCGGCGGCACCTACGATCCGCAGACCGGCCTTGCCTACTTCGGCACCGGCAACCCGGGGCCGTGGAACAGCCACATGCGCAAGGGCGACAATCTGTATTCGGCCTCCACCGTTGCGCTCGATCCCGCCACCGGCAAGATTGTCTGGCACTACCAGAACACCCCGAACGATGGCTGGGACTTTGACGGCGTCAACGAGTTCGTGACCTTCGACCAGGACGGCAAGCGCCTGGGCGGCAAGGCCGACCGCAATGGCTTCTTCTACGTCAACGACGCCACCAGCGGCAAGCTGGTGAACGCTTTCCCCTTCGTCAAGAAGATCACCTGGGCCAGCAGCATCGACCTCAAGACCGGACGACCCAACATGATCGCGGAAAGCCGGCCGGGCGACCCGGCGGCGGGCAGCGATCCGAAGAAGGGCCAGTCCGTGTTCGCCGCGCCGGGCTTCCTCGGCGGCAAGAACCAGCAGCCGATGGCCTACAGCCCGCAGACCGGCCTGTTCTATGTGCCGGCCAATGAATGGGGCATGGATATCTGGAACGAACCCGTGGGCTACAAGAAGGGCGCTGCCTTCCTCGGCGCCGGCTTCACCATCCATCCGCTCAACGAGGACTACATCGGCTCGCTGCGCGCGATCAACCCCAAGACCGGCAAGATCGAGTGGGAAGTCAGGAACTACGCGCCGCTGTGGGGCGGGGTGATGACCACTGCCGGCGGGCTGGTGTTCTGGGGCACGCCGGAGGGCTACCTGAAGGCCGCGGATGCCAAGACCGGCAAGGAACTGTGGAAGTTCCAGACGGGCAGCGGCGTGGTGGCGCCGCCGGTTACCTGGGAGGAGGGCGGCGAGCAGTATGTGGCGGTGGTGTCGGGCTGGGGCGGCGCCGTGCCGCTGTGGGGCGGGGAAGTCGCCAAGCGCGTGAATTTCCTGGAGCAGGGCGGATCGGTGTGGGTGTTCAAGCTGCACAAGAGCTGAATGCTGCCGGACACCATGTAGCGTAGCTGTCCTGCGCGTGCCGGCATCGCACACCGACGCCGGCACGCGCAAGGGCGGGTCGATGATCAGAGCATTGGGATGTAGATATGCAGAAGGCGAAAGGATTCCTGCCGTTGACGGCCACGGTCGCGATGGTGGCGATGGTGCTGTGTGCCGCCCGGRTCGAAGCGGCGCCCGACATGCAGGCGCTGGCTGACAAGAGCGGCTGTTTTTCTTGTCACGGCATGAAGACCAAGGTAGTCGGGCCAGGCTTTGCCGAGGTGGCGGGCAAGTACAAGGGCGACGGGGAAGCACCCGATCGGCTCGCGAAAAAGATCCGCGAGGGCGGGAAGGGCGTTTGGGGACGGATTCCCATGCCGCCGCACGACAATCTCAGCGAGGCGGATGCCAGGAAGCTGGCAGATTGGGTCTTGAGTATCGGATGAGTATCGGATGAGTACCGGATGAACATTGGAAGAGACCGGTGTCAGACCTGACAGTCGGAGAAAAACCGGATACGAAGGAAGGATTCGCAAAGACGTTTCACATCGGCCCGCATGGCTGCCCAGGCAC
>NZ_JBFTSF010000138.1:0-15935 GCF_056399905.1 Cupriavidus sp. 01L46 | reverse complement strand
TCGAACGGGTTGCCAAACGGGTTCCAGTGCTCGCTGCCGGCAGCATCCTGACCCCCGACCATGCCAGCCGAGCAGTGGATACTGGGTTATCAATGGTCGCGCTTGGCCGGGGCTTGATCATCAACCCGGATTGGGTGAGCCGTGTTCAACAGGGTCAGGAGGTGGACGTTGAGCTTGATCCTGCGAAGCTTCCGGCTATCGAGATCCCGCAGAAGCTCTGGGCCATCATTCAGGGCTTCCAAGGCTGGATTCCTTTGAAGCAGCAAAAAAGTGCCTAGTAAGGTCAATTGAGTTCGATCGCGCCAAGATTCTTACAGTTCATTCGACCGCGACGGGGCCCGCATCAGTTTTAGCCTTGCAGATGAGATTGAGTTCGCCAGCCCTGTGTTGCTCCGCCTTCGCACCCGAAGCGATCACCATTGCCCTGCCCGTCTGGGAGCGGCACTGCAGCCCTGACCTTTGAGACCGATTCGCGCCAAGTGCATTTCCTTCAACACCGACGGCGCCCGCCCCCGAATCCGGCTGGTCTGGCTCCGTTGCGCACGTTCTCCACGCGTGTAAGGTTATACCAGCCGCAAGCCATGCTCCCCGGCCACACGAGCCCTCCAGGCACAATGTCTGCCTTGTAGGACGCCCCCTATACCGAGGCCTTCATATCTCATCTAAAACCGAGGCATCAGCACCAGATCAGCATGGGGTCCATGATGCAACCAGGGGTAGAGGACACGCGCAACTTACAGGAAGCGTTGGAAGACCTGGACGAAATGCAAAGGGTCATCGATCGAGCAGGGAAGCGCATTGAGGCACAGGAACACATTGTCGTATCCAACCACTGGTCCGACCATCGTGGACCAAGCCGAGGCCATCATAGAAGAACTGGACGACTGGATCGTGCTGCTCAAGCGCGCCGTGCAAGCGCTGCGTCCACTAGAGCCGCTGCGCCCCCCTTCGGGGTCGGGCGTGCCCCGATGGACAACTGTTAAGTCATTGATGTTTCGAAAAACGTAGGCCGGCGAATTCCGATTCCTCACAACAGGCCGCCAGCTTGTGCCAAAGCTGCCGTCAGCCGCTCCTGCGGCGCCCGAGCGTCTAGCGGAGGACCGGCGGCACGACCGCATGTCATGGCACTTCCAAGCAAGTGGTGGCACCCCAATGCAATCACCAGCGGCGACGTTCCGAGAGACTGAGGCCTCAGCAGCCCTATTTTCACGGAGACACAACATGCCCATCATTGTTTGCGAATGCAAGGTCGGAATCGAAGCTGGCGTCAAAGCCAGGATCGCCAGCGAGCTCACGAGCGCGATCAGGGAGATCATCCTTTCGCCGCTCGACTTGATTAGCGTCGTATTCCATGAAGCCACGCCCGACAACCTCTACCGTTCGGGAGAGCCCACTTCCGAAACGCTGATCTTCTGCCACATACGTGATGGGCGCAGCGACGGCGCCATACTATCGCTGGCCAAAAAAGTGAGCTCGATCTGGAGCGCGTGCACCGGGGCAACGGAAGACGAAGTCGAGGTTCTCGTCACACTGTATCCCGCCAAATACGTCGTGCGCGGGGGTGAACGCCTGCCCGAAGCCCCTCGCGTGTGAGGTCCGGCCATCGTGCATCTGCATGCCGGCGACCCAGAACCTGCCAGCCGGACCGCACTACCGGGCGACTCGAGCCGATCCCGCAGCGGTCCGGGCGCGCTCCAACTGAGTCGTGAATCTAACGCCCGGCGGTTCGCCGGCCATGAGGCTCGAAGAGTGCTTGCGCCATGCCATTCGATTCAACCAGYGCGCGCCATGCTCGGACTACCCGGGGCGAGGTATCGGCCCCGCCGCATCCCGAACCTCGTACCGAAGATAGGAGAAGACAAGTCAATGAAGTCAACCCGCCCTAAGCTGGCAACAGCGGATGCAAGCCGCCTGATGCGGACTTCCTGATTCATATATGAGCAAAGTCATCATCACATGTGCTGTCACCGGTGCGATTCATACGCCCTCAATGTCACGGTATCTACCGGTCACACCGGAGGAGATCATTGAAGCCTCTGTCGGCGCGGCCGAGGCGGGCGCCGCGATCATTMACCTTCATGCTCGCGATCCTGTCACGGGCAAGCCGGACCAGAGCCCCGATGCATTTGGCCGATTCTTGCCGCAAATCAAGGCACGCACCGATGCAGTGTTAAATATCACAAGTGGCGGCTCGCCCTACATGACGATCGAGGAGCGCATTCAGCCGTCAATGCGCTTTGCGCCCGAGTTGGCTTCACTCAATATGGGCTCTATGAACTTCGCGCTGTTCCCAATGCTGGCGCGTTTCAAGGAATTTAAGCATGCCTGGGAGCGCGAAGCGCTCGAAGCCAGTCGTGACCTGATTTTCCGAAACACCTTTAAGGATATTGAATACGCCCTAGCGCAATGTGCCGCCAACGACACGCGCTTCGAATTCGAGTGCTACGACGTCAGCCACCTCTACAATTTGGCGCACTTCGTCGAGCGCGGTCTGGTCAAGGCGCCGTTCTTTGTTCAGACCGTGTTCGGCATCCTGGGAGGTATTGGCACGCATCCTGACGACGTGTTGCACATGAAGCGGACGGCCGATCGGTTGTTCGGCAATGACTATCACTGGTCGGTGCTGGGGGCAGGCAAAGATCAGCTTCGCCTTGCAGGAATGTCTGCCAGTATGGGCGGCAATGTGCGCGTCGGATTGGAAGACAGCCTGTGGCTTGGACGGGGCACGCTCGCCGAGAGCAATGCCGCACAGGTGCGGCAGGCGCGCCAGATTATCGAGGGGCTTGGACTCGAAATCGCCAGCCCAAACGAAGCCCGGGAAATCTTGCAATTGAAGGGCATTGGGAACGTCAAGTTCTGAGAGAAGGAACAGGGGCGGCGTTTTTTGCCAAGCAAATCGCGTTGCGAGGTCCATGGGGGTGAGCGCCGAGATCAGGCGCGCCGGTGTGGCCGACGCTGCAATCGGCCAGCAGCGCCTTTCACCGAGATGTGGCGACGCCATCGGCTAGACCTAAATCGCCGATCCACTGTGCTTGATGCCGGGCCCCTCGCGGACCCGTTGTCTTGGCTCATCGCATCGCTATTGCTTCAGACCAGCACGAGTCGAGCCAAGGTGCACGATGCGCGGGGGCAAAGCGAACGCGGTTGACGTCCATGCGTCAGCGACCCTCCCCATAAGGGGTCGTCACCAGCGACTGATTCGCTTGCGAGGCTAATCGGCTGCGCGCACAATGAGGCTGGACGTAAGGACGAAGTGGAGGTTAGAAATGCATGGTCACCTTGACTCACAAGCTGAATACCGCGAGGTTGGGGGCGATCTCATATCCGGCACCATTGTTGACTCGCGCACCACCCATGTCGAAGTCCTTGCGCGTCGGGCCACCGGGCCCATCTCTTGGCGTTTTCGTCAACCGCGGCTCGCGCTGTTCTGGTTTCGTAACGGCCTCAAAGAGTTGCATCTGCAACTCGATGGCCGCCGCATCCACTCGGGAATAACACAAGGAACAAACCTTGCGCTGTTCCCGGCCTCGATTTCGGTCGAAGGCGAGTTCGACGTAGCACCGTGCTTCGACTACACGGTGGTCTTCCTGGACCCGGCCATTGCCGCCGAAGCCGGCTGCCACTTCAATCGGCCGTTGATTGCCTTTGGCAACGAAGATCTCCAACGTGGACTTTCGGTCCTATGCCGTGAGGCGCGCAATGCAGACAGCCTTTACGGGTTGTTCGCCGAAGGCTGGGCAATGCAAGCACTCGCCCTCCTGGCGCGGGTCGACGGCAGCCAGCGAGCCGCCATTCGGCCGTGCGGTGGCCTCCCACCTAGCAGCTTGCGGCGCGTTATCGACTACATCGAGGCCGACTTGTCGCGACCGTTCACAATCAAGGGCTTGGCGCAAGTTGCCGGTGTCAGTCCCCGACATTTCATGCGGGCTTTTCGAGAAAGTGCCGGGCAGACGCCATTGCGCTTTGTGTACGGTTTGCGTCTCGAGCGGGCCAAAGAGTTCCTCTTGGATCCTCGTCGCACCGCAACTGAAGTCGCCCTGGATTGCGGCTTCAGCCACGCTCAGCACTTCAGCACCGCATTTAAGAAGGCGACCGGCGTCACGCCGTCTGATTTTCGCAGGGCAGCGACGCGCTAATGCGTTAAGCGGCCCCCGGGGTGCCGTAGTGGCGTTGGTCATCGTGATTTCCTTCAAGGACAAAGTTCGGTGGATCGCACATCAAACTAATCCAGACTTCACGATGGCCACCCAGAACGAAATGGTCGCTGCGCGGCAAGCCGCTTCGGGCGACGCCCTACGCGCTTTGCCGCGCAGCGAGTGGCACAAGACTTACCCCACTTCCTGGGACACCAACCGATGGAGAGCTCACGCTCGAAAAACGTCTAGGTTGTCGGTCAACCATTCCGTTAACGAACGTGGGGCCTTTCCGGTCAGTTCCTCGACCGTCGAGGTCGTTTCGGMGATCACAGACTCGCGGAACATTTGGTCGAGTCCAACCAAAAGATCGGCTACGAGCGGAGCAAGTCCGGCGCCGAGCAGAGCCTCTCTCTGCTCGGCAGGCGAACGTTCGACGTAAGTAACCGGATGTCCAAGTAGGCGGGCCAACTCCTCTGCCACCTGGTTCATGGTCCACGCACGTGGACCAGACAGGTGGTACGCACGTTGCGACGCCGGCTCGATTTCCTCGAGCAATGCAATGCGGGCCACTTCAGCAACGTCGCGGGTATCGATGAAGTTCACACGCCCGTTACCCGCGGCGCCGGCCCAGGAACCGGCGGCGATGTGTGGCCCCAGACGCTTGAGCACATGGCTGAAAGTGCTAGGGCGCAAGACGGTAGATGCGATCGGCTGCTGTGCCAAATGCGCTTCGATCTGCATGTGCCAAGCGATGGGAAGAAGTCGGGTCGCGGGACCAAGGGCGGACAGTTTGACGATGTGCCGAACGCCTGATGCAACTGCTGCATCGATCAACGCGATTTCGTTGGCGACCTGTTCGAGGGAGGTGCCGTGCGCGATGAAGAGCCGGTCGACGCCGCGTAGGGTCTCCTCAAGCGTGTCCGCACGTTTGAAGTCGACCTCGAATGGGATCACCCCTTCGGGCAGTCGCGCTGTGCTGGGTTGGCGCGTTAGCGCGACCAGGTCGATTGGGTCGGCGGCGAGCAACGTCGTCAATGTAGCGCCAACGCGTCCTGTTGCCCCCGCGATGGCGATCCGAGGTTTCCTGATCTTAGCTTTGGTGGGATTGATCATGGTTAGTGCCTCTAAGATGTATCATGGAACGAACGATCCACATATCTTGGAACGATCGGTTCACATATCTTGGAACGATCGGTCCAATTTGTCAAAGGGTATTTCAATGAGTGGTAAGCCGCAATACGACGAAGGTGCCGTCGTTGATGCAGCCCTGGATGCCTTCTGGCGTCACGGATACGCGGCTACATCGATCAACGTGTTGACGGAAGCGACCGGACTATCGCGTTCAAGCCTTTACCAACGTTTTAAGGACAAAGATGGCCTGTTCCAGATGGCACTTGCAACTTATACGGATCGGGTGCTACGGAGGATGAAGTCATACGAGGGCGGCAGTGCCCGTGCGCGGCTCGAGGCGCTGCTACGGGGGCTGCTGCCGATGGGGTCCCGTCGCCCCCCTGGTTGCCTGCTCACACGAAGCTGTGCCGAGCTAGTCGATCTGCCGGCAGCAGGGCAGGAGGCGGCGCTCTCGGGGATGAGTCAGCAGCGCGATCTGCTCGAAGGTCTGCTTCGGGAAGCAATTGMAGATGGCGAACTGCCAACTGATGCAGATGTCGCTGCGCTGGCTTGGTATTTTCTCGGCGTGATGCAATCGATCTTGAATTTGCCGCAGGCGGGGGCTAGCAGGGGCGAATTGGACCGCATGATCGCCGTTGTGATGTTGGCGTGGCCGGCGGCCGGAGTCGGACAAACGAGATCTTGAGCCTATACGGGATCAAGATCCAGAATTGGAACTCGGCATTGTCATATTTACCCATGCTGCGCTTGGTTTCAGAGCCAAACTTCTTCGGCGCCCAGATATGGAGCAAACTCTGTATGTCCTGGCGGCAGCCGATTCTGGTGCGGCAGCCGCCAAACAGACCATAGCGAAAGTGGAGGCGTTAGCCGAAATCAAGCTCCATGATCGGACCGGAGCCGGCGGCGATCGCCGCTGCCAGAGATTCTATTTCGGGTAGCAGCTTCTTGAAATAGAAGCGCGCCGTCGCGACTTTCGATGCATAGATCGGATCGGCAGAGGCGGCGTTGACGAGCCCGATCGCAGCCATACGTGCCCACATCCATGCTAGACCGACATGACCGGCAAGCCGAAGGTATGATGCAGCAACGCTTCCCAAGGCGTGAGGATCCGCCTTGGCTTGCATCGATACTTCGTGCGTCGCATTCCGCAACACATCAGTCGCGCTCGAAAGCGGGGCGGTGAACTCCCGCAGGACTGGTTTATCGGCATTCGCGTTGATGAACTCGGTGACGAGTGCAAGGAACATCTCCAGCCGTGTGCCCTGGTCGAGGAGAACTTTGCGTCCAAGGAAGTCCATGGCTTGAATGCCGTTGGCACCTTCGTAGAGCGGGATGATACGTGCGTCACGAAGATGCTGTTCGACCTGGTTAGCCGTGCGCCGCATATAGTGCAGCGCGTTGTTCGTGCATGCCGCCGCCCGAACCCGCCAGCACCAGTACTGCCGGGTGCGGACCGGCACCAGCCGGGGTGTACAGGGTGCCGCTGAGCCCCGACTCGCGGACCGGGCGATGCGTGACGCCGGGCGCCAGGAAACGCAATGTGTATTGCGCCCGTGCCTGTGCGCCACATTGGCCCGTGGCGGTCAGCGCGATGTCCAGCGGTGCGATGCCGTCGCTCCATGTCGGGCGCGTCGGGGTGCGCAGGCGCCRCATGGCCCAGACCGGTGCGGTGGCGTCGGCAACGATCCAGTCGCCGCTGGCGGGAGCCGTGGCGCCGACCGGAACCGTGCCGTCGGCATCCGCTGTCAGCACCGCGTGGCTTTCCCATTGGCTGCCGTCCGGATGATGCAAGGTGGCGGTCAGGGTCACGCGTTCGCCACTGTTGAATCCGCGCAGCGTGATCTCGCGCGGCACATCGACCAGCGCGTCAGTCGGCGCGATATCGATCCGTGCGTGCTGGGGCCGGGTCATTGGGCTGCCTTTGCGCGACGCACCAGCGCGGCGCGATCGAAGTCGCTGAACGCCGAGACAAATTCGTTCGAGAAGATCTTTTGCAGCGGTACATCCGCGCTGGGATACTCCCCGGCCTTGGCCATGGCTTCGATGCCGCGCTGGATGGCGGGCAGATCATATTGCCCCGGCACGCGTGGCGCGCCGGAAGGCGTGTACAGCACGCGCTTCAGACGGCGCGTCAGCAGCTCGGAGGCTTCGGCAAGTTGTTTGGCTTCGCCGCCCGCCGGCCTGGATTCGGGGTGCTGCCGCCAGAACGCCTTGATGCAGAACGCTGGATTCGCCTCGCAAACGATCTGGGCCTGGGTGTAGGCGCGGCCAAAGCGGCGCACCAGGTCGGGCTGGTCGCGCAGGGTGTCGACGTGGGCGATAAAGCCGTTGCCGGCCGTCTCCTGGAACACCGCCGGATAGGCGATGCGCCGGATCCGGGTGCCGGAGAATTCAAGCAGGTCGTCCCAACTGCTGTTGAAGTTCAGCGCATCGACGCGATGGGTACGCAGCGCCTGAAACCCGGCGCCGAGCGCCCCGACGGCCACGTACTCGACGGTCTTGCCCGGCTCCAGCCCTGCGATACGCAGCGCCGCGCGGCCGCCCGGAATCGTGCCCCATGTCAGCGCGCCCACGCCAATCTGCTTGCCCTTGAGGTCGCCCAGGGTGCGGATCGGGGAGTCGGCCAGCACGGCGAATTCCATCGTGTTGCCCGGCACCCCGTTATAAAAATAGCGCAGTGGCAGCGGATCCTTGCCCGAAAAGTAGCTCGCGATAACCGGTTCCGAAGTCGGGTAGCCGAACGTCACGCGCTTGGCCGCCACCTGGGGCAGCAGGGCACCGGCGCCCTGGAAGACGATGGTCTTGACGCTGAGGTTGGCTTCCTTGAACAGGCCCAGGGCCTCGGCGGCGGCGTAAGGCGCCCCATCGTGGACGGCGGGCGGAATGGCCAGGGCCACCGTGACTTCATCGAGCGCCTGGGCCGAGGCGGCGAACAGCGTGGTGGTGCCGAGCGCGGCGAGAATGGCGCCGGCGCTCGCCGGCTTGCGGAACAACATCATTGACTCCTGCGGATTGCAATCGGGTGGGTCTTTAGGGAACCAGCAGGCGCACGGCTTCGTCGGCCAGCGCGCGGCGATCGATCTTCTGCGTGGCGGCCAGTGGCAGCGCATCGACATACCAGATCCGGCGCGGATGCTGATAGGCGGCCAGCTGCGTCAGCGACCATTCGCGCAGCGCGTGCTCAGTGGGCGGCGCGATGCCCGGACGCAGCACTACGAAGGCCACTGGCTTGGTGCCCTTGATCTCGTCAGGCACCGGCACGACGCTGGCCTGCTGCACGGCTTCGTGCCGCTCCAGCGCTTTCTCGATCTCGCCCGGGTAGAGGTTCTCGCCGCCGCTCACGAACATGTCGTCGCGCCGGCCCACGAAGGCGTAGAAGCCCTCGGCGTCGCGGCGGAACACGTCGCCGGTGATGTAGTAGCCGTCAGCGGTGAATGGCCGCAACTCCGCGCGCCCGTGGTAGCCAAGCATCAGCCCGGGGCTGCGCAGCTCGAGCACGCCTTCGTCGGATGCCTGACCCTGCTCGTCGATCAGCCGCACCGCCACGGCGGGATGCGGATAGCCGACCGATTGCGCTGGCGTGGGCAGTCCATCCGGATGCGGGCCGAAAACGACTGGGCCGCCCTCGGTGGTGCCATAGGCGTTGATGACGCGCGCATTGGGCAACAGCTGATGGATCTGCGCCCTCAGCGCGGGGCTGACCGGAGCGGACCCCATCCGCACCGCCCGCACGCTGCTCAGGTCGGTGCGCGCCAGCAATGCATGCTCGCGAAGCATCATCGCAATCATCGGCGGTACGGCCGTCAACCACGTGCACTGGTAGCGTCCGATGGCGTCGATGTAGGCCGCGGCCTGGAACTGGGGCAGCAGCACCGATGGCGCGTGGCAGGCCAACGCCAGCAGGATCAGCGCCAGCGCGTTCATGTGGTACAGCGGCGCGGCAATCAGCACGCGCTCGTTGGCAAGCGGCGTGCTGGCCTGGCGTGCCTGCACCACCCAGAGGTGGCTGGCGTGGCTCAGGCGTACACCCTTGGGGCGCCCCGTGGAGCCGGACGTATAGAGCAGCAGCGCCAGGTCGTCATCGGCGGGCGCGTACGGCGTGAAGGGAGTGGTATCGTCATCCGGCGCACACGGGGCGTCGTGATCGGGCGACCCGAACACGATGGCCGGCACGCCGGCGGGCACCTGCGCATGGTGCGCCTTGTCGCACAGCACAAGCCTTGCGCCGCTGTCGGCGACGATATAGTCGACCAGTGCCTGTGGCAGCTTGAAGTTCACCGGCACTGCGACCAGCCCGGCGCGCATGATGCCGAGCAGCGACTCCACGTAGTCGACCGAATTCACGCCAAGCAGCGCGATGCGGTCGCCCTGCGCCAGGCCTCGCCGGAGCAGGCCCCGCGCAACGGCGTCGGCGGCGACGTCGATGTCGCCAAACGTACGCCGGGAGGCCGCGCCGTTGGCACCGATGCCGACGATGGCCAGCGCGGCGGGATCGGCGTCGCGAGCAATCACGCTGCCGAGGTTGCGGCCTAGATTGCGGTCAAAAGCCGCGTGCGCTTCAGTTGCCATGATGCTTCAGGCCTGCGCAGGGGTGGCGTAGACGCCGCGGCCGCTGGCTACCAGGCGGTCTTCGGCATCGTAGACGTTGGCCTCGGCCACGCTCACCAGGCGGCCGATCTTGATGACGGTGCCCACGACCTTCAGATCGCCGCGCGCCGGGCGATGGTAGTCAACGCGCAGGTCCACTGTCGGCACACCCTTGCCGGTGTGCGATACCAGCGCCCAGTCGGCGCCAAGGTCGACCAGCGCGGCCAGGATGCCGCCATGAATGTAGCCGCCGTCCGGGTTGACGATCCATTCGTCGCGGAACTTCGCGGTCAGCGTGATCTCGCCTTCGGCGACCGATGCGACCTGCAGGCCGAGCCATTGGTGATAGGGGCCGCGCAGCAGTCGTGCCTGCACGTCGGCGGCGGAGGGGAGGGTGGTGGTCTGTGTCATGTTCTGGTCCGGATGTCGGTGAGTAGAAGTGTGCGAGGCCCGCGTGCGGGCCGACGCCTTACGGCGTCACCACGACCTTGCCCAGCACGGCGCGGTCGCGGATCAGCGCCAGCCCCCTGGCGGCCTGGTCGAGCGGTAGCACGCTGTCGATCACCGGATCGAGCTTGCCTTCGGCAACCAGTGCCAGCAGGGCCTTGAGGTTGTCGTCGTAGAAGCTGTTCGACCCCTTGATGTTCAGCTCGAAGCTCCAGACGTAGCGCAGGTCTTCMTTGGGGTCATGGCCGGCCGTGGCGCCGCACACGAGCAGCGTGCCGCCGCGCTTCAGGCTCTTGATCGACGGCAGCCACGTATCGCCGCCGGTGAAATTGACGATGACATCCACGCCGCCCTCGAAGGTGCGTCGCTGCGGCTTGCCGTAACGCTCGATGACCCACTTTCCGAAGTCGACTTCGCGATAGTTGATGATGTGGTCAGCGCCCAGTGCCTTGAGGCGCTCGCCCTTCTCGTCGGAGCCCGCCGCGGCAATGACTTCGGCGCCTAGCATCTTTGCGAGCAGCACCGTGGCGGTTCCCACGCCGCCGCTGGCGCCAAGCACAAGCACCTTGTCGCCGGCCTTGACGGTCTGGTGGGTGATCAGCATCCGATGTGCCGTGCCATAGGCCACCGGCAGCGCGGCGGCCTGGGCGAACGTGACGTTGTCGGGCAGGGCGATCAGCTGGCGCGCGTCCACCCGCGCAAACTCGGCCATGCCACCATCGGCCATTTCGCCCATCAGGCCCACGCCGGGCTTGAGCGGGTTCACCAGCACGCGGTCGCCGACCTTCCACCMGGTGACGCCGGCGCCCAGTTCGGCGATCGTGCCGGCCAGGTCCAGGCCGATCACGACCGGAAACGGCACCTTGATGCCGGGCATGCCGTGTACGGTGAACACGTCGTGATAGTTGAAGGACGACGCTCCCACCCGGATCACGACGTGGCCTTCGTCGGCCATCGGCACGGGCTTGTTGGCGACGACGTGCAGCTGTTCTTTGATGGTGCCGTGTGCGTCGAGCACCAGCGCTTGCATGGATTGGGTCACGATGGATTCCTTGGGGGAAGGGAAACGAAAGGAAAATAGGCTGGAGATCGGGCGGGCGGGTTTACTTGAGCGCCTTGGCCTGCTCGTAGGGCTTGCGGGCAAACAGGTCGTCCTTGAGTTCGCCCTTGACCAGGCCGGACTCGACGAACACGGCATGCTGGCGGCGCAGCGTGGCGATGTCCGCCGGCTCGAAGGCCACGCGGTTCATGTCGTTCCAGTGGTTGACATAGACCTTGGCATCGTCGGCCGGCAGGTTGGCCTTTTTTTGCAGGATCTGRRCGACTTCRTCGCGATTKGCGTTGCCCCAGGCCAGCGTGTCGCGCAAKGCRGCAATYACGCGKGCCACSAYYTCSGGATGGTTGTCGACCAGRTCSGMGCGSGCRGCGCCCACGCCGATGTAGGGCACGGCGTCGGACTGGGTCAGCGTCTTCCACTCGGTGGCGAACGTGCCCAGCTTGCGCACCGGCAGTTCGTCGCCGAGCTGCTCCACGGTGACCGAGCGCAGCGCGGCCGCATCCACCTGCTTCTGCACCAGGAATTGCGCCAGGCGCGATTMGTTGCCACCGACCAGCGCGAAATCGCTGCTCTTGATCTGATAGTTGCCGGCCAGCACGGCGCCGGCAATCACCGCGACCGAGGAGCCAGCGGGCGACATGCCCACCTTCTTGCCCTTGAGTTCACGGATCGACTGGATCGGTGAATCCTTCGGCACGACGAACTGCACATCGGCGGGTTGCGTCGCGGAAAAGATGCGGATGGGGACGCCCGATGCGGCGATGCCGAACACGCCGGCTACGGGTGCGCCGAATGCGAGATCGATCGATCCGGAAGCCAACGCCCGCAGTGGCGCGTTGACGTCGGGAAAGTGAACGAACTCGGCGCGCACGCCACGCTTGGCGAGAAAATCCCTGGCTTCCAGAACCGAGCCGTAGCCAAGGCTCACACCGCTGGTCCAGTAGCCAATCTTGACGACGGGAGCCGGCTCGGCGGCACTGGCCGTGGCCGGGGTGATCGCGGCGTAGGACAGCGCAATGAATACGGAATAGGCGGAAAACGCGGCGGCGGCCGCTGACAGTAACTTGCGCACGATAAAGTCCTCAGACTTGAAAGGAAACGGAGGGGGTGGACGGTTGCCGCGCAGACGCTTTCCAGCGGAACAGCCAGCGCTCGGCGGGCTTGAGCAGGCCGCCTTCGAGCAGCAGCATCAGGCCGACCAGCAGGACGGTCCACGCGAAAACCTGATCGGTCTGCACCAGGTCGGCGGCTTGCCGCAGCCGATACCCGATGCCGCTGGACGATCCGATCGTTTCGGCCACCAGCGATACCCGCCAGCCGAAACCGAACGCCAGTCGCGCACCGGCAAAGAAATGGGGCAGGATCGTCGGCACGTAGATCTTGCGCAGCACATGCAGGCGTGACATGCGGAAGCTGCGCGCCAGGTCGACATAGTGCGGATCGACGGTCTTGGTGCCTTCCCAGACATTGGTCAGGATCAGTGGCATGGCTGTCATGAACACGACAAAGACCGTCGTGGCATCGGAAATGCCGAACCAGATGATCGCGAAGATCGCCCAGATGGCCGACGACACGGTGTTGAAGACCGTCAGTACGGGCTCGAAGAAACGGGCCAGGACGCGGCTGGCGCCGAGCGTCAGCCCCAGGCCGCTGCCAACGATGGTGGCCAGCACGAAACCCGACAGCACCCGTCGGCACGTGGCGGCCACGTCGGCGGTGAAGGTGTCGCTGTGCCACAGCGACATCAGGGCCAGGCCGACTTTCTCAGGGTCAGGCAGCACGAACGATGGCACGCGTGTGGCGCCCCACCACCAGAGCCCAAGCAGCAGGGCAACCAGCAGCAGGCGCTGCAGCACCAGCGTGGCGAAATGACGGGCGACGGTCGTGGTCACGGCGGCGCTCCTCATGCCGCGGCGCGCAGTACGCGGACCTGTTCTGCCACGACGGGCTCGGTGGGCACGCGCGGCCGGACCAGTTCCGCCAGGTTGACAACGTCGGCCACGCGCCCCGGCCAGGCTGCGAGCCGGACTACACGGTCGGCCAGCACCACGGCTTCTTCCATATCGTGCGTCACGAACACCACGGTCATGCCATTGCCCGCCTGGATGCGCAGCAGTTCCTCGTGCATCTGGCTGCGCGTCTGGGGATCGAGCTTCGAGAAGGGCTCGTCCATCAGCAGGACTTCGGGTTGGACGGCCAGGCTGCGGGCCAGCGCCACGCGGCTGCGCATGCCACCCGACAGCTCGTGTGGCCACGCATCGCCACGCGCGTGCAGGCCAACGAGTTCCAGCATGTCGTCTGCGCGACGGCGGCGATCGGCCCGCGGCAGGCCGCTGGCCTCAAGGCCGAACGCGACGTTGTCGTGCACGGTGCGCCACGGTAGCAGCCGGTCCTCCTGGAACATGTAGGCGATGCGACGCCAGTCGGATACCTGCGTCGCGGGCACGCCGTCCACCGCGAGCTGGCCGGCGTCCGGGGTCAACAGCCCGGACAGGATGTTGAGCAGCGTGCTCTTGCCGCAGCCAGACGGACCTACCAGTGCCAGTACCTCGCCGCGACGCACGGTCACGTCGATCCGGTCGAGGATCGTGGTGGTGCCAAAGCGCTTGACGATGCCCTGTGCAGACAGAACGGRCGGATTCATGCGACACCCCCCGCCACACGCATCGGCAGGTAGGTCCCAGCCTGCGACAGACTGGCGTAGACCTTCTCCATGGTTTGGGCGCGGAATGCCTCGATGTGGCGGCGCGCAATTGTTTCGGCGGCCTTTTCGTCGTGATCCTCGAACGCCTTGATCAGCGAGTTGTGGTCATGGCGGATCTCGGGACGCACGCGCTGGACGTTGAAGCCCAGCGCGACGAGCCGCGACATCTCGTCCATCAGCGACGACAGCGTGCGCGTCAGCCGCTCGTTGCCGCTGGCGTGGACGATGGCCAGGTGGAACTGCTTGTTCGCATCCATGAACTTGTCGATGCGGCGCGGCGCCGGAATCGCGTACTCATCGCGGCACGCCGCCTCCAGCCCGTGCAGCAGTGCCGTATCGACGCGGCCGATGGCCAGCCGGGCGGCCATTGGTTCCAGCTGCACGCGCAGGGCGAATACTTCCTCGACGTCCTTGAGCGTGATGGGTGCCACCTGATAGCCACGGCGTGGCCGGGCGAAGATCAGGCGGTCGTGCGCCAGCCGCGTGAGCGCGATGCGACAGCTGTTCTTGCCGAAGCCGTAGGTGGTCATCAGCTCGCCTTCGGTGACCAGCGCGCCGGGCACCAGCTTGCAGGACAGGATGTCGCGGCGCAGCGCCGCGTAGGCAGCCAGGCCCAGGCTGGTGTCCTGGGCGTCCTCTGCAATTCCGGCCTGCACGATCATCGTCCGTTGCTCCTTCTCAGTCGTCGGGCGGCATTMGTGTCCGCCTTGCAATACATGGACGTAGCTTAGGGCCGTGCCGTTGGGAAGCAAACGAACGGTTTTACGGAAGCATATGAAGACGCTGCTGTGGCTGGGCAGCCCAGCTTGGTGAGCAGCTCACAGGACCTAAGTGGTCTTCCTGTGGCGCGCACAGGGGCATGCACGAGAACGTGTGAGACATGTCAAGGCGGGGGGCGTACTGGGTKGTGCAGCGGAATGGGGAAAGGCTGCGCCCCCGTGCCGTGATCCGGACGGGGGTGAGAGAGGAGGGCTGAAGCGTGGTCAGTCCAGCAGGTCGGGCTCGGCCTCCACCAGCCCCGCATAGAGGCCTTCGAGGGCGTGCAGCGATCCTTCGTTGCCGCCCACCTGTCCGTGCGTATGGCGGGCGGTCGCTTTGTCGATAGGCTGCGGCGTACCGGTGGCCTCGGCCAGCAACTGGGTATGGGCGGCGTTTTCGAGGGCGATATGCCACCAGGCCGTGGCTTCGACGGTTGGGCCGGCGGCCAGGATGCCGTGGTTCTTCAGGATCGCGCCCTTGTGGGTCTGGCCATTGCCCTTGTCCAGCGCCTGGTCTATCCGGTGGTCTTCGGAGGTCATCCCCGTGAAATCGTCGAGCGGCACGTGGTCTTCAAGAAGCGAGCATGCGTCCTGCGGCAGCGGATCGAGCTGGCGTCCGAGCGTGGACCACGCCTTGCCGTAGTTGGAATGGGTATGCGCCGCCGCGACGATATGGGGATGCGCTTCGTGAATCGCCGCGTGGACCGAGCTGGCGCACGCGATGATGCCGGGGATGTCATCCGCGCTCGACCACGTTCGCCAGGCGGTGGGCCAGTCGGTCGCCTTCGACCCCGCCGCACCTGCCGGGCGCAGCTTTACCATCGCAGCCACCGATTACGCTGCCATCGTCCTGCTGCCGTATGTCATCAGTCGGCTGAGGCGACAGGCACCGGACATCGGTCTGCGCATCATGGCGCTGGACCGGGCGGCCATCTACGAGCAGCTCGACCAGGGCGTGGTCGATGTTGCGATTGGCGGGCACCTGTCCGCGCCGAAGCTCATGGTGCAAACGAAGCTGTACGAGGAGGACTTTGTCTGCATCGCCAGCCGTTCGCATCCACAGCTCGGCACGCGCGGCCGGCGGCGCAGCATTGACCTTGCGACCTATCTGCAAC
>NZ_JBFTSF010000137.1:0-15936 GCF_056399905.1 Cupriavidus sp. 01L46 | reverse complement strand
ATCCTAGGTTGATGTCGACGGAATGAGTCTGCGGAGTTTTTGTTCTTTATTAAAAGTATTATTCCGTACGTTGCCTCAATAATCAAGGATAATGTACCAAGTGCGGTAATTATAAAAACGGCGCGATTGTGTGTGCTGTCAGTTATGGAAAAATTGTCATGTAGTATATTTGTTGATATCCAAGAAACTGAATCTCTTAGCCAATGAATTGATATCATGGTTGCTATAGAGAATAGAGATCGAGTCGCAATTCCGGTCCACCCAGGATTTGAGAAAAAACCATTAATTTTCCTAACAACGTTTTTCACTTCAACTCCTTGCCGGGAACGAATGCTGGCCACGATCCTACTGCAGCACCTGTTGTGGTTGTGATATTTCCGGGGAGCATGTTTCGAGTGCCTTGCAATAGAATTGGAAGGTTTGGATTTATGCCGCCCGGATATAGAATTCTTGGTAATGTCGCTGCAGTGATTTTTCCAGCGCCAATCGCGGCGTTATATCCCAGTGCRCCACCGAGTGCCCACATTGCGCCGGAATAATAGGGGCTATTCGACTCTCCATAGTAGCTGTTATTAAATAGTGTTGTTGTCGCTCCCGCTGCTCCGGCCACGACCATATTCCCAGCCAGATTCATAGGGGCTGCAATAGGCGTAGCAATCGCCGCGACGGTTCCCGCAAAGAGCGATTGCATCGGCCTCACTGTCCCGCTTTGGGCATACGTGCCGGCCGCATCCATACCGCTGCCTGCAGAGAAGCCGATAACCGAATATCCCAATGCCCCACCAACGGTTGTCGCAATGGGGCCGCCAATGGCAAGCACAGCTCCGACCGGTGCCGCGATCGTACCGGCTCCCATCAAATTGTTAATCGTCTGCGCTCGCTGGTTAGCTGCACCAACAGCCGCGATAGTTGGCTGAGTGAGGCCATTCTGCACGTAGAAATTACTGTTCCTGTCCTGCGGAAGATAGTTGGCATACATGTCAGTGTTGGCCTTTTGCGCAGCGGTCGGATGGAACGAGTAGCTAATTCCGCATGCAGCGCAAGAAGGATCGGCAGGGAGCATCATGTGCGCCTGACTCAAGAAGCCGCTCGCAGCTTGGTCCCAAATACCGMCAGCACCATTTTGCACTTGACGAAACCCCTGTTGTGCGAGGCGCTGCTCTGCGTCAATGACCTGGGTGTCGGACGGAGCTCGCCCGCCGTTGAGTTGCTGAGCGAAGCGCTTGGCATTGTCCTTGATCCACTTCTGTTCATCCGGATGCAACTGCCGATTGAACCGATCCACATTCGCCGCCGTCGCCGCCCCCGATCCGCCACCCACGATGGCACCAAAGCCACCCGCTGCGATATTGGCCGCCACGTTGCCGAGCGCCTCATTCAACCCGGCATTACCGGTATCGACGCTCTCTGATACCGCATTGCCAAGCGCCTGAAGCTTGGGCGCGGCCAGCGACGATGCGCCCGCACCTGCGGCGCCGGCCAGCGCGTTGCCGCCACCCAGGCCCGCAACAAGCGCGCCGCCTGCGGCGTGCAGCACTGCGCGGTAGTCGCCGCCTTCCTCCCAGTTCTTGGCGTCGGCAAGGTACTTGTTTTCCAGTTCGGTATTCCCGGCGTCGTGGGCGGCTTTGGCATTCGCACGGGCTTGCTTCTCCTTGGTGCCGGCGACGTCGCCCACTGTCTTGGCTACCGCCTCGCCAGCGGCCTGGGCGGCGGCCATCGTGTCGGACTGTTTGTTCAGTACCTGGTCCAGATTGGGGTTCTTGCCGACCGTGCTGTTGGTGCCGGCGGTGTCCCGTTTCAGGCTGGCCAGCTCCTGCTTCTGGTTGGCCTGGTCTTTGATGGTGATGGTGCCGTCGGCGATTGCGCTGCGTGCGGCGCCGTCCTGGCTGCCGCTCTCGTGCTGCGGAATCATCGGGTTGATGCCGCCGGTGTTCTTGCCGGAAGTCTGGCCGCTGTTGCGCTGGCCATTGGGTGCGCCAAATGCCCCGCCTGCGGAGAGGCCTGCGGAAGTTGCGCTGTAGTCGGAATGGTTGGCGATGTCGCTCCAGGTGAGCGTGCCGGTGGTCAGGTTGTTCTTGTCCTTGCCTGCCGCGCTGGCGATGACTGCGCCCTTCAGGTCGGTATTGCCCTTGACGGTGATATCGAAGCCGTCCTTGCCGGCATGGATGCCGGACTGCTCGCTGACGTTGGCATAGCTGCCATTGGCCTTGCCCTTGGATGCGGAGAAGCTGGCGGACCCACCGCCCTGGCTGATGCTGAAGCCGCCGCTCATGCTTTCCTGCTTGGCGTGCATTTCCTCGGTGTCTTGGCGGCTGGCGATGTTCAGGTTGCCGCCCACGTCTGCGATCACCTTGCTGCCGCTGACCGTGGTGCCGAGGATGTTGGCGTCGTTACCCGATGCAAGGGTGACGGACTCCCGGCCGCTCACGTGGCTGTTGGCTTGCGAGACGCCTTGGCTGTCCGAGTTGCCCTTTGCCTTGGAGGCGGAGGCCGATACGCCGAAGCCGGCGTTGTCCGGGCCAAGGCCATACGATACGCCGACGCTGGCGCTGCTGGACTTGTTGGTGCTGTGGCTCTCGTTGGTGTCGGTGGCCGAAACGATATTGATATCGTGCCTGGCTCCCAGCGCCACCTTGTTGGCGTCGATGTTCGAGCCGGCGATGTTGAGGTTGCCCGCCGTTTGGTTGCCGTTGGCATCCACGCCCGTCGCGGCGAAGGCCGCTGTGCCGCCTGCCGATATGTTGGCGCCGTTGTGGCGGGTGGCGTCCTGCGTCATGGTCTGCTTGCTATGGCTGGTGCCCCAGGAGAGCGTAACGGCGGCGCCTGCCAGGGGGGTGCCGCCGGCCTGCGCCAATGCGCTGCCGGTGTCGGCAATGTCGCGCGCGGCGGCGATCCCCCACAGCGCGGCCGCGCGGCCGTCCTGGCTTTGACTGGCCGAGTTGACCTTGTTCCCGGCGGCGATGGCCGCGCCGATGGCGCCACCCGACACGCCCAGCGTGAAGCCGCTTTGCTTGACCTCGTGGGTTTCGTCGTGGTGCTGGCGGTTCTGCGCGGCTTCGATGTTGACATCCGCGCCCACGCCGGTGATGTCCTGCTTGGCGATCAGGTCGCTTCCGGTGACCGTGAGGGTGCTGCCCGCATTCATGCGGACGCTGCCGTCCGTGCTGCCTACCAGGCTCCCCACCTGCTGCGTGCCGTTGTCGTTGGTGGTGTCCTTCTGGGCGCGGTTGCCGTACGAAAGGCCGGAGCCGGTGGCGCCGAACCCCGAATTCTTCTCTTCCTTGTAGGTGTAGGCGGACGAGGTGGTCTCGGTGGTGCCGATGGTCAGGTCGCGCCCTGCGCCGAGGCTCGCGTCGTGCGTGGCCGCCACGGTGCTGCCMGCGACGGCCAGGTCACGTCCTGCCGCCATGGCCACCGTGTCGCCGGAGAAGGTGCTGCCCAGCGCCTCGGTCTGGCTGTTGGCATCGATGGTATGGGTGGACGTCTTCGACAGGAAGCCGCTTTCCTGGTAGGCGTGCTCGTCGCGTACGGAACTCGCTGCCTGACCGGCCTTGACGTTGATGTCACGTCCCGCGCCCACGGCCAGTGCGCCGTCTGCGCTGACATACGCGGCGGTGGCGTTCACGTCGCGCCCGGCGCTCAGGGTCGTGTCCTTGCCCGCCGTGACCTGCGTGCCGATTTCCGCGCTGCGCGATACCGCTGCATTGTTTTTTGCGTCTTTGTAGAGGCGTTCTGATTCGCTGACCTCGACCGTGCCAAGGTGGATATCGCGGCCCGCCGCCATGCCCACGCTGCCGGTGGCCTGGATGTTCGCGGCCTTGGTGTTGATATCGCGCCCGGCCACGAAGGTGGCGTTGTCAGCCGCCACGCTGGAGATGCCGGCGATCACGGCGCGGCTGCCCGCGAKGTTGCCGCTGCCGCCGGCTCCGGAGGCGGTGGTGGTGGTCAGGTTGATGTCGCGGCCTGCCGTGGCTGCCAGCTGACCCGTCGTGATATGTCCGGCGAGATTGTTGATGTCCTGCCTGGCGCTCAGCCCCATGACGCGCGCCGACAGCGCGCCGCCGTTGTGGATATTGGCCGCGTCGATCAGCGTCACGCCGCGGCTGGCGATGGTGCCCGTGTTCTTCACGTCGCCATCGCTCTGGATGACGGTATCGCGCGCGGCCATCAGGGTGCCGTCACCCTTCAGGTCGCCCTCGCGCACCTTCAGGTAGACCTGGGGCACCAGCACGCGCTGGGTGGTGCCGTCCTTCAGGGTGACCGTCTTCTCGACCAGCCATACGATGTCGGTGGTGAGCGCGCGCATCTGGTCCGCCGTCAGCCCAGTGCCCACGTTCAGGTGGAACTGCTTGCCGAACTCGACGCCTGACTGCATCAGCGCCTTGTATTGCGCCTCGTTGTCGGTGTAGTCGCCCACGAAGCGCTGGCCGGTTCCCAGCATCACGGCATCGGCCACCAGGCGGGCTTCATAGTAGCCGTCGCCCAGGCGCTTGAGCACGTGGGTGGGGTCCTGGCCCAGTTGCGTGAGCATGACATCGCTGGACAGCCACTGGCGCTGGTTGGTGAAGCGCGGGTCGGTCTCGATCAGGTAAGGCGTGCCCGGCTCGCCGTGAATCTTGAAGAGCGCGTTGTCGGGCATTGCCAGCGACGGCGAGATGGCCCGGATGACGTCGCCGCCCAGGCGGCCTCCGGCCCCCGTGCCGAGCGAGATCTGCGTGAGCGTCGGCGCGGCGGCGATCGGGCCGGTGCCGGCCTTGTCCGCCACGATCGTGCCAGTGCCGTTCACAACCTGGTATTCCAGCGCTTCACCCTTGGCGAGCTGGTTCGGAATTTCCAGATGTACCGCTGGCACGCCCATGTTGTCGTAGCAACGGCCGCGCTTGCATGGGCGGGTGTATTGGCTGGTGCCGGTCGTGTCCTCCATGCGTGTCGCATCGTACGCAAGGTTGTTGACTCCGCCGCTGCCGTCACCGGCAGCAAGCGTGCCGCCAACGAGAATCTGGCTTTTGTCGTTGGTGACCGCGCCAGTGAAGTTGGCGTTGCGGCCCACCAGGATGCGGGCGGGATCGGTGTGGGCGACAACCTCGTCCTGCACGCGGGTGTCACGCCGTTCGATAGTCCAGGACTTCACCAGCCGCCCCTGATAGTCGCTGTTGAATGCCTGGATCTTGCCATTCAGGGCTTCGTAAAGCGGTTTGCTGGCAGCCTTTGCGGCATGGTAGGCAACCAGATCAGCCCGGTATTGCGTATGGCAGGCCACTGGCGATCCATCCAGGCAGGGGGAGGGTACGGGAGGCAGCGCGCCGGGCCGGGCCATCCCGAATTTGTCCCAGATCGGGTCGTCAGCCTTGTAGACAAAATGATCGGCTTCCAGGCTGCCATGCGCGTCCGGCGCGAACGGCAGCATCGCCAGGCCCACGGGCCAGTTTGGACCGGAGGAGCGGCTGTCGTTCTGTCCCGGCGTGCCATCGGCCTGGCGGGCCCAGTCGAACGGGGGGCCAAACACGCTGAAGGGGTACTGGGCCGAAGGCAGGAGCAGGCGCTTGTAGTCGTCGTCGCCGAGGTAGGCCAGGTCATCGCCGTGACTGGCGATGTGGCCAAATATGGCACCCGATGCCGTTGGCAGCACGAGCATCGCAGTGCTTGGGTCGATTTTCTCGGCGCTGCCATCTAGCCGATAGTAGAACGCATGCACTGTTCCGGTATCGGTGCGTTCGGTGCGGAAGTGGTCGTTGCGGTTGGCAAGGGCGGCAACATTGAAGTTGGCGCCGCCCGCCACGTCGATGGTGGCCGAGGCGTTGGTGAGCGCATCGGCCTGGCCGGTTGCCTTGCCGCTGGCATCCAGCGCGCGGCCCACGTTCAGGTCTTGCGACGAGTAGACCAGCGCGTGCTCGCGGTTGACGATCTCCGGGGCGCCCAGCTCGATGMCGCCGCTGCGCGAAGCGATCACGGCCCCCTGGCTGGTGGCGGGGTTGATGTCGTTCAGGATATGCTGGCCGGCGCCGATGGCCACCGAGTCGCCAAAGATGCGGTCGATGTTGGTGACGGTGGTGCCGGCCAGGATGCGCACGGCGCCGCCGTCGATGAGGCCTTTGTTGAGCATCGCCTGACCGGCGCGGACGGTGTTGGAGACCCGGCCGGACATCTCGCCCGAGTTAGTGACGTTGCGCCCGTGGACATCGGCGTCGCGGCCTGCCTCCAGCTTGCCATCATTGGTGATATCGCCGACAGCATTGCCCTGGGCATCCTCGATCAGGATGTYGAGATCCCGCGCCGCGGTCACTGTGCCGGTGTTGCGGAAATCGGTTTGCAGGATCGCGGTGACGTCGCCCGCATGGGATTGCAGCGAGCCATCCCCGGTGAGGCTGTTGCCCTTGATGCCCAGCGCCTGGTTGGCGGCCAGCAGGCCATCGGTGTTGGTGATGGCCTCCACATTGAGCTGCGCCGTGCCTCCGGCGGTGATTTCGCCACGGGTGTTGCCGAGCGTCGCGGCATTGGCGGCAAGCGAGGCATCGGCGCGCAGCGCGCCCTGGGCATTGTCGATGGCATGGGCAGCCAGCCTGACGTTGGCGCCCTCCATGCCCTTCGGGGCTGCGTCGGTGCCGGAGAGGGTGTCGCGGTTGAGGATGGTGCCCGCCTGCGCGTCCAGGGTGCCACCGGCACGGATGAAGCCTGCCGTGTTGTCGAGGGTAGCCGCGATGCGCACCTTGACATCGCTGTTCGACGCGACCTGGCCGCCAGTGTTGCTGAGGCTGTCGCCGGACATGGCCAGCGGGCCGCCTGCCACCATCTTGCCGCCGGTGTTGTCCAGTGCCGTGCCGGTAACGGTGAGCGCCTCTTGTCCTGACACGATGCCGTCCCGGTTGTCAAAGGCGCCGGCGCCGGCGCTGGCCTGGATGTTGCCCGCCGCGATCACGCCCAGGGTATTCACCAGCGCCTGCCCGCCGGTGTCTGCCGTCAGCGTTTGCCCGGCCGAGATCTGGCCATGGCCGTTGATGATGGGGCCGCCCGTCAGGGTGATATCGGTGGTGGCGAGCGCCTTGCCGCTGGTGTTGTCCAGCGCTCCGGTCACCTGTAGTTTGTCTTGTACCGACCCGATGACGCCGCCGCGATTGACGGTGCCGGCGGCCGCGACAGTGGTGGCACTGGTCCCGGCGATGGTGCCGCCCGTGTTGTCCACGGCCTGCGCCGCGCTCACGCCGAGTGTGCCGCTACTGGTGATGGCGCCATCCTGGTTCAGGATGTTCGCGCCCTGGACGGCTCCGCCATGGACGCCCCCGGCGATGGCGCCGCCGCGATTGTCCACCGTGCCGCCAGCGTTGAGCTGTACGGCATTGGCTTCCAGCCGTGCGTTCTGGTGGTTGATGTCACCCGCCGCCGACAGATAGGMGGTGTCGTGCGCAACGACTTTGCCGTTCGACAGGTCCAGCGTGGGGGCCGACAGCCTGGTGTTGGCGCCGGACACGATGGTGCCAAGGGATTGGATGGCCGTGCGCGCGGCGAGATGGGCCGTACCCGCGCCGGTCACGTTGGCATTGGCATCGACGCCCGCGCCAATGGTGCCGCTGTTGGCGATGCGGTCGGCCTGAGCCAGCAGATCGGTGCCGGCGGCCAGGGTGCCGCTGTTGCTCAGTTGTCCCGGCGTGGCCGCGGCAATGCCGCCGCGCGTGGTGATGGTGCCCGCGTTGCTGATGTTGGCGCCGGTGACGGAGGCGCTGCCCTCGGCTTGCAGGCGGCCACCTGGCACGATACGCACGTCGCCGTTGTTGTCCACCACGATGTCGCCCGAGCGGGCGGTGACGCCGCCGCCGAGATGAAAGCCGACACCGCGTTCCGTGCCGATCAATTTGACCGCCCCGCTATACATGGAGCTCAGCGCCGAGGCGTCGAGCGCGAACTGCGGGGCAGGGCCGTTGCCCGCCTGCGCGGTAGCATTCAGGGTCTGGTAGCCGACCTGGTTGGCACCCGCGACCACATTCAGGTGCCTGGCCCACAGCTGCGCATTGACGTGGATCGAGCGCGCCAGCAGATCGACCTGCGCCTGCGGGCTGGACAGGCCTTGTCCGCCGATGCCGATGCTGCCGCCCCGCACGTCGAAGCCGGCCAGGCTGCCATCGGCGCCGAACACCGGACGTCCGGTAGAAAGCGTGAAGCGGTCCGCGTTKATCGCCCCGCAGCCCGAGCAATGCAACCCCGCCGGATTGGCCAGGATCAGATTGGCGCGGTTCCCGGCGATTTCTTGTGCGCCAAGCAATCGGGAGGGATTCGGCTGGGTGACCTGGACCACGATGTTGCCGGCGTGGCCGTTGCCGAGCATCATGTTTCCCTGGACCCAGCCCGCAATCCGCGTCTGGCTGTTTGCCCCGCTGTTATTCAGTACCACGCCTGATGGGCCGACGTTGTACTGAATGAAATGACTGACGCTAGTGCCGCCGTTACGGTTGGGCGGGGGAATGTTCACGACTGGGACGCCATTGGCCGCCACCCCCACCACCGGACGCTGCCCAGGCACTTGCTTGTCCACCTGAATCGGCAAGGATTGCGCGTGCACCGATTGGTCCAGCAACATCGGCAAGCCCATCATCGAGGCTGCCAACGCGGTGAGCCATAGCACCGGCACGAAGGCCGAGCCTTGGCCACTGCGTTCGGCGTTGCCTTGGCGGCCCTTGCCGCGCCCCGCGGCATGTTCCGGTACTGCGACCAGCATGCCGCGCACAGCGTTGAAAACCAAGCGATGGATATTCTTGTTCATCCTGCGTGTCGGGAGAAGTCGGGTATGCAAGCGAGTTGATACTTGAGCGGGGCTGGGCCAGGCCCAGGCCCAGGCCAGACGTACGATACCGAGCGGAGATTCGGATTGAAATCGGACAGGTACGAAAATGAAGCGGGAAATTTCCGAAGCGCCGATTCAATCCAGCCTCAGTGGAATGGCATGAAGCGCTGAATGTCCCGAGGTCGCCGGGTGCCGCTTCTGGCAGGCGAGCCAGGCTGACTTCAGCCAGCGGATGGCGGCCTGGCCAGGCCTGTGGCTGGAGTGGCGCTGTCCAGGAATTCGCGCGCGCCACCATCAAGCTCCGCTACACTGCTACGGTACGCGACCCAGCGGATCTTCCCGGCGCACCTGCGTTCCGGGGGCAGCCCATCCCGATGCAAGACACGCCTCTTCCCACCACCGCCGCCGCCACCGACGACCGCACCCGCAGGATCATGCTGTGGGTGGTCGCCATCGGTTTCTTCATGCAGACGCTGGATTCCACGATCGTCAATACGGCCTTGCCTTCGATGGCCAGGAACCTGGGSGARAGCCCGCTGCGSATGCAGTCGGTSRTYATCGCCTAYTCSCTSACCATGGCGGTGRTCATTCCGGCSTCGGGCTGGCTGGCGGACCGGTTTGGTACCCGCACCATCTTCCAGACAGCCATCGTGCTGTTTGTCGTTGGCTCGCTGGCATGCGCCTATTCCAATAGCCTGACCTGGCTGGTGGTCTCGCGGGTGGTGCAGGGCGTGGGTGGCGCGATGCTGCTGCCGGTGGGGCGGCTGGCGGTGCTGCGCACGTTCCCGCGGGACCAGTACCTGCAGGCGCTCAGCTTTGTGGCGATTCCGGGCATGGTGGGACCGCTGATCGGGCCGACGCTGGGGGGCTGKCTGACCCAGACCTTCTCCTGGCACTGGATCTTCCTGATCAATGTGCCGGTGGGCCTGCTGGGGGGGCTGGCCACCATGCGCTACATGCCCAACGCGCGCCTGCATGGGGTGGCGCCGTTCGATTTGAGCGGCTACCTGTTGCTCGCGATCTCGATGCTGACGATTTCATTTTCTCTGGATGGCCTGGCGGAGCTTGGCTTCGAGCATGCCACCGTGCTGATGCTGCTGATTGCCAGCATGGCCTCGCTCACGGCCTATGTCCTGCATGCCGCGCGGCGGCGGCGCCCGCTGTTTGCGCTGCGGCTGTTTCGCATCCATACCTTCAGCGTGGGGCTGCTGGGCAACCTGTTTGCGCGCATCGGCAACGGCGCCATGCCGTTCCTGATCCCGCTGACGCTGCAGGTCAGCCTGGGTTACTCGCCGTTCCAGGCGGGCATGATGATGCTGCCGATCACGGCGGCGGGCATGGCGTCCAAKCGGCTTGCCACGAGTCTGATCGAGCGTCATGGCTATCGCAAGGTGCTGGTCACCAATACCTTCCTGGTGGGGCTGGCGATGGCGTCGTTCGCGCTGATCTCTCCCACCCAGCCGCTGGCGCTGGTGTTGGTGCAGCTGGCGATCTTCGGGACGGTCAATTCGATCCAGTTCACCGCCATGAACACGGTCACGCTGAAGGATCTTGGCACGGCCGGGGCTAGCGGCGGCAACAGCCTGCTGTCGATGGTGCAGATGCTGTCGATGAGCCTGGCGGTGACCTCGGCCGGCGCGTTGCTGGCGACCTTCCAGGGCACCTTCGACCGGCACGGCGCCACCAGCGCGCTGCCGGCGTTCCACGCCACGTTTATCTGCGTGGGGCTGATTACCTCGGCCTCTGCGTGGATCTTCCTGCAACTGTCCCCTGACGTGGCCCGTTTGGCCGGCAAGCGCATCGAGGATGCGACGGAGATGTAGCCGCCGGCTATGCCCTGGGTTTGCCAGCCAGCCCGTGCGAGCGTGCCGCGGCGCGCTCGCGCAGGTCCTGCACAAAGGCTTCGGCGGCAGCGCCGAGCTCGCGGCCGCCCTGGCGCAACAGCCCGACCGGTTCCTCGCTGCCCTGGCCGGAGATGGGCAGCAGTACCAGCTCGCCGCTTTCCAGCGCCTGGCGCATGGCACAGCGCGGCGCCAGCCAGATGGCGTCGGATTTCAGGGTGACCAGCTGGCCCAGGTAAGCGTCCGAGGTTTCCAGCACGCCCGGCGGCAGCATGAAGCCGTGCCGGGCCAGCAGGCTCTCGGCGCTGTGCCGTGGCGCCGAGCCTTGCGCGGGCACCACCAACTGGCAAGCCATGAGCTCCGCCATGGAAGGGGGGGCTTTCGCCAGCGCGTGGCCCTTGCGCACGGCGAGCAGCAGCGGCTCCGCGTCCAGCATTTCAAACCAGAGCCCCTCCATCACCGTGGGATTGTCCATGCGGCCGATGGCGATATCGAGCACGTCGGCTTTCAGCCAGTCGATCAGCGTGCGGTTCATGCCCGTCTGCACCGCCAGGCCCACGTCCGGATGCGTGYGGCGAAAGGCCAGCACGGCTTCCTGAAGCAGGTCGGGCACGACGCTGGGCAGGGCGCCGACGCGGATGTGCTCAAGGCCCGCGGCGTGCGCACCGGTCACGCTTACTGCGGCTTCGTCCAGGTCCTCCAGCACGCGCAGGGCGTGGCGCAAGAATCGCTGGCCCAGCTCGGTCAGGTCGGTGCCCGCCCGGCCGCGGGCTAGCAAACGTGCGCCAAGCAGCGCTTCCAGCTCGGTCAGGGTCTTCGATACGGCGGGTTGGCTGAGGCCCAGCTGCTCCCCGGCCTGGCCCAGGTGCTGGGTTTGCGCCACGGCCACGAAGCAATGCAGGTGGCGCAGGCGGACACGGTTGCGGAAGGTTGGCTGCATATCTAAAAGTTATGCAAATAGTCTAAAAACTCAATATACATGCGCTGTAGCTGCAAATAAAGTAATGAAAATTCCACCCCACGGAGACACGTATCATGGCCGACTCGCCCATCAAGCTGCCGCCAGGGCTGGCGCAATATCGCCGCCACTACTGGGACACCCAGCCGGAATACCGCTTTGACCCCTACGGTTCCACAGCACTGCGCTCGCCCAACGAGCCGCTGGTGGCGCTGAACCAGACCCTGTCCGAGGTCACCGGCCCGCTGTTCGGCGCCGAGTTCGTGCGCAATGGCGACAGCGACCTCACCGCCGGCCACGCCGGCGAACCCATCGGTGAGCGCATCCTGGTCAGCGGCCGCGTGCTCGATGAAAACGGTCGCCCCGTGCCGAACGCGCTGATCGAGGTCTGGCAGGCCAATGCCGCTGGCCGCTATGTGCACAAGCGGGACCAGCACGACGCGCCGCTCGATCCCAATTTCACCGGCGAAGGCCGCGCGGTGACCGACGCGCAGGGCCGGTACCAGTTCAAGACCATCAAGCCTGGCGCCTATCCCTGGCGCAACCACCACAACGCCTGGCGGCCGCAGCATATCCATTTCTCGCTGTTCGGCAACGCTTATGCCACGCGGCTGGTKACGCAGATGTATTTCCCGGGCGACCCGTTGCTCGCCTTCGATCCCATCTTCAATTGCGTGCCCGACGCCAAGGCGCGCGATCGCCTGGTGTCCACCTTCGACTGGGAAACCACGGTCCCCGAGTACGCGCTCGGCTACCGTTTCGATATCGTGCTGCGTGGCCGCGATGCCACGCCGATGGAGTAAGCCATGTTGTACGCCACCGCATCCCAGACCGTTGGACCCTACCTGCATATCGGCCTGTCCGGCCTTGACCGCGCCGACCTGACCGCCGAGGCGAGCGAACTGACGGGCGAGCGCATCGTGATCGAAGGCCGCGTGATCGACGGCAAGGGCGATCCCGTGCCTGACGGCATGGTTGAAATCTGGCAAGCCAACCCGGCCGGCCGCTACCGCCACCCCGACGACGCGCGCGACGGCGCCGAGACGGCGCTGGTGCCTGGCTTCACCGGTTTTGGCCGGCTGCCRACCGGGCCCGACGGCAGCTTTCGCTTCGTCACCGTCAAGCCAGGCCCCGTGCCCGGCCCCGACGGCCAGCCGCAGGCACCGCATATCGTCGTCTCGCTGTTCATGCGCGGCCTGCTCAAGCACTTGTCCACGCGCCTATACTTCCCGGACGAAGCGCAGGCCAACGCACGCGACTGGGCGTTGTCGCAGGTGCCCGCCGCGCGCCGCCACACGCTGGTGGCGCAGCAGGCAGGCGCAGGCAGGCTGCAATGGCAGGTAGTGCTGCAAGGCCAGGACGAGACGGTCTTCTTCGACATCTGATCCTGCGCGCAGCCATTGCCAGCGCGCCCGCGCTGAACCAAGCCCCGGCRCCGGACCCATCGTGGCCCGGCGCTGGGKTTTTTCCATGCCCGATGCGAACCTGTTTCGATGCCGACTTCATCCCGACTGACCGACCCGATGTTCGGCAGCGCCGCCACGCTGGCCGCTTTCTCCGATACGGCAACCGTGCAGCGCATGCTCGATTTTGAAGCCGCGCTGGCGCGCGCCGAAGCCAGCTGCGGGGTCATCCCCGCGGACGCCGCCGAGGCGATCGCCGCCACATGCCGCGCCGGCGAGATCGACTTCGACGCGCTGGCCGCCGCTGCCGTGGCAGGCGGCAACCTTGCCATTCCTCTGGTCAAGCAACTCACCGCCCGCGTGGCCGCGCGCGATGCGCATGCCGCGCGCTACGTGCACTGGGGCGCCACCAGCCAGGACGCGATCGACACCGGCATGGTGCTGCAATTGCGCGAAGCCTTGCAGGCGGTCGACGCCGATCTCAAGGCCCTTGGCCATGCTTGCGCGGCGCTCGCCACGCAGCACCGCGACACGCCGATGGTGGCGCGCACCTGGCTGCAGCACGCGCTGCCCACCACCTTTGGCCTCAAGGCCGCCGGCTGGCTCGACGCCCTGCACCGCGACCTGCGCCGCCTCGATGCCGCGCGCGCGCAGGCTGCCACGCTGCAGTTCGGCGGCGCCGCCGGCACGCTGGCTAGCCTGGGCGCCGCGGCGCCCGAAGTGGCAACGGCGCTTGGCCGCGCGCTCTCGCTGGCGGTGGCACCCACGCCCTGGCATGCCTACCGGGACCGCATGGTCGAGGTAGCCACCACGCTCGGCATGCTCACCGGCACGCTGGGCAAGATCGCCCGCGACGTGTCGCTGATGATGCAAACGGAAGTCGCCGAGGTCGCGGAGCCCGCCGGCCCCGGGCGCGGCGGCTCCAGCACCATGCCGCACAAGCGCAACCCGGTTGGCTGCGCCGCTGTGCTTACCGCCGCCGTGCGCGTGCCGCCGCTGGTGGCGACCATGCTGGCCGGCATGGTGCAGGAGCACGAGCGCGCGCTGGGCGGCTGGCAGGCGGAATGGGACACCTTGCCGCAAATCGTCACGCTGGCAGCAGGGGCATTGCGGCAGATGCTGGAAGTGGTGGGAGGATTGCAGGTGGATGCCGCGCGCATGCGCGCCAACCTGGGTGTGACGCACGGGCTGATCCTGGCGGAAGCCGCCATGCTGGAGCTCGGCGGCAAGATTGGCAGGCTGCCCGCGCATCACCTGGTGGAAGGCGCCTGCCGGCGGGCCGTGGCCGAAGGCACGACATTGCGTGAAGCCCTGGGCGCGACGCTGGCCGAGGACGCAGCGCATGCGGGGTTGATGGATGTGGCGGCGCTGGACCGGGTTTGCGATCCGGCCAATTACGCCGGGCAGGCAGCGGGATTCGTCGATGCGGTCCTGGCGGCCTGGCGGCAGGAAGCTGGCCAGCATTGAGCGCCCGGGAACCTAGCCACAGGCGCTTGAAGAACGCACCAAGAGCACACCAAGAACGCACCAAGAACACACGTCACTGAACCGCGAACCGAATTCTCTGGAGACCACCTTGCCCTTCATCACCCACGCTGGCAACCGCCTCTTCTACACATTGGAAGGCCCGGCATCCGCGCCCGTCCTGATCTTCTCCAACTCGCTGGGCACTGACCACACGATGTGGGCGCCGCAGGCCGAAGCGCTGGGCCAGCAGTTCCGCATCCTGCGCTACGACACCCGCGGCCACGGCCAGTCCGCATTGCCCCCGGGCCCGAGCAGCGTGGCGGAACTGGGCAGCGACGTCATCGCCCTGATGGACGCCTTGCAGATCCAGAAGGCCGCCTTCTGCGGCTTGTCGATGGGCGGCCTCACCGGCATGTGGCTGGGCGTGAACGCACCGCAGCGCTTCACACGCATTGTGCTGGCCAACACCGCGCCCAAGATCGGCACGCCCGAAGCGTGGAACACGCGCATCGAAGGCGTGCTGCGCGACGGCATGTCGCCGCTGGTGGATGGCTCGTTGCAGCGCTKGTTCACGCCTGCCTTCGTCAGCGCCGCGGGCAATCAACTGGACGACCTGCGCCAGGTGCTGACCGGCCTCGATGCCCGGGGCTATGCCGCCAACTGCGCCGCGGTGCGCGACGCCGACCTGCGCGAAGCGGTCAAGACGATTCCCGTGCCGGTGCTGGTGATTGCCGGCAGCGCGGACCCGTCCACGACCGCGGCGGAAGGGCGCGCCCTGGCCGACGCCATCCCGGGCGCGCGTTATCTCGAGCTGGAAGCGGCCCACTTGTCCAACCGCGAGCAGCCCGCGCGCTTCACCGAGGCATTGCTGGACTTCCTGGGCGGCGATGCGCAACAACCCGCCAGCCGCCCCGCCAACGATGGCGAGCGCTACCAGGCTGGCCTGGCCGTGCGCCGCGCGGTGCTGGGCAGCGCCCACGTGGATCGCTCGCTGGCCAAGCTCAACCCGCTGACCGAAGAGTTCCAGAACCTGATCACGCGTTATGCATGGGGCGAGATCTGGACCCGTGAAGGCTTGCCGCGCCATTCACGCAGCTTGATCACCATCGCGATGATGGTGGCGCTTAACCGCAGCGATGAACTCAAGCTGCATTTGCGCGCCGCGGCGAACAACAAGGTTAGCCGCGACGAGGTCAAGGAAGTGCTCTTGCAGACTGCTATTTATTGCGGCGTGCCGGCGGCTAATTCGGCTTTTCATATGGCGGAGGAGGTGTTTGCAGAGGGGGATTTGAAGGGTTTGTAATGGGGCTAGGTGCCTGTTTTTTGGGGGGTACCGCTTTTGTTTGCGGCGATGGTTTTTGCACCCAAGGGCCATACGACATCCCCCTGCGGGGGCTGCCGGTCACTTTTCTTTGACCGGCAAAGAAAACTAACGAAAAGAAAGCCGCCCTGCCGGGAGCAGAGCAATCAGGCTGTTTGGGCCTCGGTGGTTGC
>NZ_JBFTSF010000136.1:0-15997 GCF_056399905.1 Cupriavidus sp. 01L46 | reverse complement strand
GAGTGACCCTGCCCGCGCAAGGCCGAGTAAGCCTGGCCGAGTACCGAGCGCAGATGCGCGAGCAACTGATGCAGACCGAGAACGCCAGCGCGGATGTGGCGGATTGCGCCGCGCACGCCAGCTGGGTCGTGCCCCGCTCGGCCACCTACGACGCCTTGAAGATCCCCACCGGCGCGCTCGGCGCCGGCCAGGCTACCGTCGAGCCGTGGGACGGCCGCTTCTCGCAAGGCAAGCAAGCGGTGCCGGTCAGCTCCGTGGTGACATTTTCCGCGACCGCCCACAAGCGCCGCGCCGAAGCCCAGTGGGAACCGGTCAAGGTGCGCTGCGGCTATGCCGACGGCATGATGCTGGCCTATGAATTGCTCGATGGCAGCGGCACCGTGATCAGCGAGCCAGCGGCAGCACCCGCGGTGCGCAGCAGCAGCGGCAACAGCACGCGCCATGCCACCAGCGGCAAGGGCCACAAGGGCAGCAAGGCGAGCAAGTCCGGCTCCGGCAAGGCCACTAAGTCGACCTCCTCGTCCAAGTCGGGCAGCAGCAAGCCGACGGCCAAGAGCGGCGGCGCCAAGACCAGCAAGGCCACCGGCAAGTCGGCCACCAAGAAGTCGCACTGAGGCCTGCCCGGGCGCTTCTAGCCCCGGTTGGGGCCGCCCTGCACCTGGCCCGTCCAGACGGCGGCCAGGTGCCTTGTCACGTCCTCAGCCCAGTTGCGCCAGCACCGCCTGCAGCATCGCCGCGCCCAGCAGGGCGCTGCGCGCGCCGTTCCAGCCCACGGCCGGATCGGGCTGGTCGGCATTGTCCTTGAACGGCATCTCCAGCGTCAGCGACAGGCAGCCAAAGGTATGGCCGATGTACTTCGAGGCCAGTTTGAGCGCGTCCTGGTTGTACTTGCTGGCAGCGTAGCCGTGCACGTCCTGGAAGTCCGGCGTGGCGCGCTTGAACGCGTCGATGAAACGCAGTTGCTCGACCTTCTGCACCTCGGTAAAGCCGGGCAGCATCTCGCTGCCGGCGACGAAGTTATAGGGCAGGGCCTCGTCGCCATGGATGTCGAAGAACATGTCGCAACCGGTAGCCTCGATGGCACGGCGCACGTGATACACCTCCGGGCTGGTCTGCTCGCTGGGGGCCATCCATTCGCGGTTGAGGTTGGCGCCGGCCGCATTGGTGCGCAGGTTGCCGCGCGCCGAGCCGTCGGGGTTCATGTTCGGCACGATATGGAACACGGCGCGCTCCAGCAGGCGGCGCGCCACCKGGTCGCCGGCCCACATGCCGGTGCCCGTCAGGCGCTGCAGCACGCCCTCGCAGAACCATTCCGCCATGGATTCGCCGGGATGCTGGCGCGCGATCATCCAGATGACCTTCTTGCCGTCGCCGGGCGTGCCGACCGTGACCGCGGTCATGTCGCGGCCGTCCACCGTGCTGCCCAGGTGCGACAGCCGCGCCAGCGGCGAACGCTGGCAGGTGGCCAGCAGGGACAGGTGGCGGTCCTCGGAGTACGGCTCGAAGTAGGCCAGCCACACGCTGTCATGCTCGGGCGTGAAGGCCACCGTCATGGCGCTGCCATCGAAGCTGGTCGGCACGCGGAACCAGTGCGCGCGGTCATAGGAGGCCACGGCCTGGTAGCCGCGCCAGCCGTCGGGGTAGGTGCAGTCGCCGGCATTGAGGAACTGCAGGCGGCATGCCTGGCCAGCCGCGCCCTGCAGCCGGAAATGGAACCACTGGCGGAACTCTGCGTGCGAGTCGGCCCGGATGCGCAGGCGGATGTCGCTCGCTTGCGCAAGCGATTCGACTTCAATGGCGCCCGAATCGAAGCTGGCGGAAATATGCAGGGCTGAACTCATGATGTGGCATCTCGGAGGGTTCGGGCCGGGATGCCTGTGGGCCATCCCTGGCTGGGTTCGGGGGCGATAGGGCGTAGCCGGAGCAGCGTGCGTCAGTCTTCCAGGCGGCGGCGGAAGACCCAGCGCGCGTCGTCGGATGCCGCGGCATCAAAGGCATAGCCATGCTCGGCAAAACGCTTGAGCTTGGCCGGCTCGGTGATGCGATGCGTTACCGCGTAGCGGGCCATGAAGCCGCGCGCCCGCTTGGCGTGGAAGGAAATGATCTTGTAGCGGCCGCCCTTCCAGTCCTCGAACACCGGGGTGACGATCCTGGCGCCAAGCACCTTGGGACGCACCACCTTGAAGTATTCCTCGGAGGCCAGGTTGACCAGGGCCGGGCTGCCGTCTGCCTTCTGCGCCTTGAAGTCTTCGTTGAGCAGCTGCGTGACGTCATCGCCCCAGAACGCATAGAGATCCTTGCCCGCCACGTTGTCCAGGCGCGTGCCCATCTCCAGCCGGTAGGGCTGCATCCGGTCGAGCGGGCGCAGCACGCCGTACAGGCCGGACAGGATGCGCACATGCTTCTGCGCGAAGCCAAGGTCATCGTCCGACAGGCTGGCCGCGTCGAACCCCTCGTACACATCGCCGTTGAAGGCGAGCACGGCCTGCTTGCTGTTGGCCGCGGTAAATTCCGGCGACCAGTCGCCGTAGCGGGTGGCGTTGAGCACCGCGAGCTTGTCGGAGATGTCCATCAGCGCCCCGATATCCTGCGGCGCGAGCTTGCGCAGACGCTCGATCAACACCGCCGAACGGTCGATAAAACGGGGCAGCGTATGGGTCTTCAGACGCGGGGGCGTCTCGTAGTCGAGCGACTTGGCAGGGGACAAGACGATGAGCATGGCAAAATCGCGGCAAACACAAAGGCCAGATTGTAACGAATGCACCCCGACTCTACCGCAGTACCCCTCAATTCCCCGCTGGCACCGCGGGTCGTGCTCGACTCCAACATCTGGGTCGACCTGCTGGTCTTTGCGGATCCGCACGTCGAGCCGATCCGGACCGCCCTGGACACCGGCGCCATTGCCGCGGTGATCCGCGCCGATTGCCGCGAGGAGTTGCGCCGAGTGCTGGCTTATCCGCAATTTGCCCATTTTGGCGTCGATATTCCCGCCGCCATGGCCACGGTCGACCGGCTGACCGCCCTCCTTGCCATCCCGGAAGAAGCCGATATCGCGGCAGCCCGCCTGCCGCGCTGCCGCGATACCGATGACCAGAAGTTCATCGAGCTGGCGCACTTTGCCCAGGCCGGCTGCCTGGTCTCCAAGGACAAGGCCGTGCTCAAGCTCAAGGGCCGCCTACGCCGCCAGAGCGGCGTGGATATCCTGCTGCCCCAGGCCTTCGCCAGCTGGCTGGCCACGCGCGAGGAGGCCGCGGCACAGGCGCCGGCCGATCCCCGCTAGAATGCCAGCATCGTTTTCCGCCCATCCCGACCGCCCAGCCTGACGCAGCTTCCCATGCCCACGAACCTTTCCGCCCAGCCCGGCACCCTTGCTCCCCTCACGCCGCCGGCTTCGCGCCTGCCCAAGGTCGGCACCACCATCTTTACCGTGATGTCGGCGCTGGCCGCCGAGCGCAATGCCGTCAACCTCGGCCAGGGCTTCCCGGATTTCGACTGCGACCCGAAGATCGTCGATGCCGTCGCGCACGCCATGCGCGCTGGCCTGAACCAGTACCCGCCGATGGCGGGCGTGCCCAAGCTGCGCCAGGCCATCGCCAGCAAGATCGGCAAGCTGTACGGCCATGCCTACGACTGGGACAGCGAGATCACGGTCACCGCGGGCGCCACCCAGGGCATCCTGACCACCATCCTGTGCGCCGTGCATCCGGGCGATGAAGTGATCGTGCTGGAACCCTGCTACGACAGCTACATCCCAGCGATCGAAATGGCCGGTGGCAAGGTCGTGTCGGTGGCCCTAGACGCGCCGCACTTCCACATCCCCTTCGACCGCCTCGCCGCCGCTATCACGCCGCGCACGCGGATGCTGCTGATCAACACGCCGCACAACCCCACCGGCACCATCTGGCGCGCCGGCGACATGGATCGCCTCGCCGAACTGCTGGCGGGCACCGACATCCTGCTGCTGTCGGACGAGGTGTACGAGCACATGGTGTTCGACGGCCAGCCGCACCAGTCGGTATCGCGTCACCCCGAGCTGGCACGCCGCAGCTTCGTGGTGTCGAGCTTCGGCAAGACCTACCACGTGACTGGCTGGAAAGTGGGCTATGTGGCAGCGCCGGCCGCGCTCTCGGCCGAGTTCCGCAAGGTGCACCAGTTCAATGTGTTCACGGTGAACACCCCGGTGCAGCATGGCCTGGCCGACTACATGGCGGACCCGGCGCCCTACCTGGACCTGGCGGCCTTCTACCAGGCCAAGCGCGATTTCTTCCGCGCCGGGCTGGCCACCACGCGCTTCAAGCTGCTGCCGTCGGACGGCACCTACTTCCAGTGCGTGGACTACTCCGCCATCTCGGACATGAGCGAGGCGGATTTCTCGATGTGGCTTACGCGCGAGATCGGCGTGGCGGCGATTCCCGTCTCGGCCTTCTACTCGCAGCCGCGCGAGTCCGGCGTGGTGCGCTTCTGCTTTGCCAAGAAGGAAGAGACGCTGGCGCTGGCGCTGGCGCGGTTGAAGACGCTGTAGGCAACGCCTTGGCCAACGAAAAAAGCGCCCGCGGCATGCCGCGGGCGCTTTTTTTTGCCTTGTGCAAACCCTTCGCTTACTTCCGGCCGCTCAGCATCAGCTCGGTATTCGCCTTGCGGTCCTCATTCACCTTCTGCACTGTCGGGCGCTCCGACATGCGCTTGAGGTACTCCTTGACCGGCAGGTCGGCCAGCATGTCCGCACCGTAGATGATCTTGGTGCAAGACGAGATCAGCGGGAAGTGCACCACCGCGGCGCAGTCCGCCAGCGTAAAGGTGTCGCCCGCCAGGTAGGGCGAGAACTTCGCCAGCTTGGCGAAGGCGGGGATATAGCGCTCCAGCAGCTTTTTCTGGCGCTCCTTGACGCCGTCGCTGACCTTGCCGCCGAAAAACGCTTCAGGGTAAAGCTCGCGCGCGGTCAGCTCCAGGTACAGCTCCAGGAAGGTCACCAGTTCGCGCACCTTGGCCGCCTCGTAAGGGCTGGCGGGCAGCAGCGGCGCTTGCGGGTAGGTCGCCTCGATGTAGGCGTCCAATACTTCGGACTCGCATAGCGGGCCGTGATCGGTGATCATGTAGGGCACCTTGCCCAGGGGCGTGGCTTCGAGATCGGTCTTGCCGATCCAGGCCAGCTCCTCCTCGAACGGCAGGTTCTTTTCCAGCAAGGCCAGCTTGACCTTGTTGTAGTAGTTGCTGGCGGCAAAACCACAGAGTTTCAGCATGTCGTCTCTCTCCTCGTTATGGCGTGATTGGCAACCCACCGGGTGGATCGCGATGAAATCAGGGGCTAAGGTACCCTGCCCACACACAGGCAAGCAGGTATTGTGTGCCATGACAGACTCTGGCGGTCCGCGTTGGCCGATCAGCGCACGCCGCCTGCATCGCCCCACTGTCGCGGATGATGCAAAAAACGTACGATCGTGCTAATTTAACCACACTTTTCTGGACGCACTATGAGCACTTTCACCATTGACTCGCTGGGCATCGTCGGCACCGGTGCCATGGGCCGGGGCATTGCCCAGATCGCCGCGCAGGCCGGGCTGACCGTCAGCCTGTACGATACCAACCCGCAGGCCGTGGCCGCCGCCCGGCAATACCTGCAGGATACCTTCGCCAAGCTGGCCGAAAAGGGCAAGATGAGCGCCGAGGACGGCGCCGCCGCGCTGGCCCGCGTGCTGCCCTGCAATGCGCTGGAAGACCTGGCCCGCTGCGATATGGTGCTCGAGGCCATCGTCGAAAAGCTCGAAGTCAAGCGCGACCTGGTGGCCAAGCTCGAAGCCATCCTGCGTCCGGATGCCGTGATTGCCTCCAACACGTCGTCGCTGTCGATCACCGCGATCGCGGTGGGCGCCAAGCAACCTGGCCGCATCGCCGGCTACCACTTCTTCAATCCGGTGCCGCTGATGAAGGTGGTCGAGGTGATCGACGGCCTGTCCGGCGACCCCGCCGTGGGAGACGCGCTGATGGCGCTGTCGCGCCGCCTGGGTCACACGCCGGTGCGCTGCAAGGACATGCCCGGCTTCATCGTCAATCACGCCGGCCGCGGCATGAACATCGAAGGCCTGAAGGTGGCGCAGGAAGGCGTGGCCGGGTTCGCTGACATCGACGCCATCATGCGCGAGCAGGCCGGCTTTCGCATGGGCCCCTTCGAGCTGATGGACCTGACCGGGCTCGACGTKTCGCACCCGGTGATGGAATCCATCTACAACCAGTTCTACCAGGAGCCGCGCTACCGCCCGTCGCCCATCACGGCGATCCGCTCGGTGGGCGGCCTGATCGGCCGCAAGGCCGGCGCCGGTTTCTACCGCTATGTCGACGGCCAGAAGCAGCTGCCCGCCACCGCCGCCGTGCCCACCGCGCGCCCGGCCAGCGTCTGGGTCAGCCTTAACGACGAACGCGGCCATGGCATGGTCGTCAAGCTGCTGCTCTCGCTGGGCATCACGCCCGAAGCCGGCAACCGGCCCTCGGACGACGCCCTGATCGTGGTCACGCCGCTGGGGCTGGACGCCACCACCTGCGCCCTGCATGAGGGCCTGGATCCCACCCGCGTGGTCGCCATCGACACGCTGCTGCCGTTCGAAGCCACCAAGCGCCGCACGCTGATGTCCACGCCAGCCACGTCAGCCGCCATGCGCGATGGCGCGCACGGCGTGTTCGGCAGCGACGGCGTGCCCGTGACCGTGATCCGCGACTCGGCCGGCTTCGTGGCCCAGCGCATCATCAGCTGCATCGTGAACATCGCCAGCGACATCGCGCAGCAGCGCATTGCCACGCCGGTGGATATCGACCTCGCCGTCAACCTCGGCCTGGGCTACCCCAAGGGCCCGCTGGCGCTGGGCGACGTGATCGGCCCGCACCTGGTGCTGACCGTGCTGCGCAACCTCGAACGACTGACCGGCGACATGCGCTACCGCCCCAGCCCGTGGCTCTGGCGCCGCGCCGGCCTCGGGCTGTCGCTGCTGGCCGAAGAGCAGTAAGAACCGCGACCGCAGGCTGTTTTTTGGCCTGCGGTCGTTTCGTATCCGACACCGCGTTGCATCGTTGCATTCGCTCATCCGCACAGGCTGCCATGACCGCACAGCTGCTATCCGAACGCGTCGACACCACCCTGGTGCTGACCATCTCGAACCCCGAGGCACGCAACGCGCTGCATCCGGACATCTACGCGGCCTCGCAGGAAGCGCTTGAGCTGGCCTCGCGCGACGACGAAATCCGCGCGGTGGTGATCACCGGGGCCGACGGCGTGTTCTGCGCCGGCGGCAACCTCAACCGCCTGCTCGGCAACCGCGCCAAGCCGCGCGAGGTGCAAGCCGAGAGCATTGAAGTCCTGAACCACTGGATTGAAACGCTGCATGCCTTTCCCAAGCCGATCATCGCCGCCGTGGAAGGCCCCGCGGCGGGCGCCGGCTTCTCGCTGGTGCTCGCCTGCGATTTCGTGGTGGCCGCCAGCGACGCCAAGTTCGTGATGGCCTACGTCAATGTTGGCCTGACGCCTGACGGCGGCGGCTCGTACGAGCTGGCCCGCGCCCTGCCCCGCCAGCTCGCCTCCGAACTGATCATGGAAGGCAAGCCCGTGGATGCCGCGCGCCTGGCCCATTTCGGGCTGGTCAACCGCGTGGTGCCGCCCGGCCAGGCGCTGACCGAAGCGCTGCGCCTGGGCGAATCGCTGGCCACGCGCTCGCCGCACGCCATGGGCCGCATCAAAGGCCTGATCAACCACGCCGCCACCGCCAGCCTGACCGAGCACCTGGCGGAAGAACGCGACAATTTCGTGGCCGCGCTGCATCACAAGGATGGAGGCGAAGGCATCGGCGCCTTCCTGGAAAAGCGCAAGCCGAACTACCGCTGAGCCGCCGGGCTCGCCAACGCGCGCACCCGGCCTCGCATTGCCACGCCAACGATGCCCGCGCAGACGGGCACAGAAGCACAAGCACCGGAGACTTGCATGGAATTGCCGCCCTCGCCCCGCCGCCGCGTCTACCTGATGCGCCATGGCGCGGTGACCTACTTCGACGAGACCGGGCGCCCTGCGCTGCCCGAGCTGGTGCCGCTCAACGAGACCGGGCGCGAACAGGCCAGCGCGGCCGGCCGCGCCTTTGCCGCCGAGAACATCCGCTTCGACCGCATCATCGTCAGCGGGCTGCCGCGCACGGTGGAAACCGCCGAGCGCGTGCTGGCAGAGTTGCCCGGCATGGCCGATGCCGCGATGGAAACCTGGCCCGAACTACAGGAAATCCGCGGCGGCAAGCTGCAAGGCATCAGCGACGACAAGCTGCGCGACGCCTTTATCGGCGCCTTTGAAGGCGAAGTGCCTGAAGACAAGCGCTTCCTCGACGGCGAAAGCGTGGGCGAATTCCTCGACCGCGTGCTGCCCGCGCTGCGCCGCCTGCGCGACGACCCGAACTGGGACACCGCCCTGCTGGTCCTGCATGGCGGCACCAACCGGGCCATCCTCTCCCACGCCATCACCTGCGGGCGCCGCGTGTTCTACGGCAGCCTGATGCAAACCGCCGGCTGCATCAACGTGCTGGACGTTGGCGACGATCCGCTGGACTGGGTGGTGCGCATGATGAATTACTCGCCGCCCACGCCCGTGCACAGCGGGTCGCGCCACACCACCATGGAAGTGTTGCTGCATCAATACCTGCGCTTTCGCGACCTGCGCGGGCCGGCCAGCTAGCCGCGCCGCACAGAGATAGAGATAAATCAGACAAGACAGACAAGATAGACGTAATCGAATCTCGGAAAACCCGGAACATACCGAAAACACGGAGACAGCATGAGCACCAACGTTTCGAATTTCGAAGGCACCCGCGAGGTGGCCGATCAGCAACGCTTTGACCTGGCCGCGCTGGAAGCCTGGATGCGCGAGCATGTTGCCGGCTTTGCCGGCCCGCTCTCCATCGAGCAGTTCAAGGGCGGCCAGTCCAACCCCACCTTCAAGCTGATCACGCCGGGCCAGACCTACGTGATGCGCGCCAAGCCGGGCCCCAAGTCCAAGCTGCTGCCTTCGGCCCACGCCATCGAGCGCGAATACCGCGTGATGGCCGCGCTGGCCGGCACCGATGTGCCGGTGGCCAGGATGTACGCGCTGTGCGAAGACGAAGCCGTGATCGGCCGCGCCTTCTACATCATGGAGTTCGTCGCCGGCCGCGTGCTGTGGGACCAGTCGCTGCCCGACATGACGCCGGCCGAACGCGCCGCCATCTACGACGAGATGAACCGCGTCATCTCCGCGCTGCACACCGTCGACTACAAGGCCATCGGCCTGGGCGACTACGGCAAGCCGGGCAACTACTTCTCGCGCCAGATCGAGCGCTGGACCAAGCAGTACAAGCTGTCCGAGACCGAGAGCATCCCGGCCATGGACTCGCTGATGGCCTGGCTGCCCGAKCATATTCCGCAGGAAGATGCCGATCTCACGTCCATCGTGCATGGCGACTACCGGCTGGATAACCTCATGTTCCACCCCACCGAGCCGCGCGTGCTGGCCGTGCTCGACTGGGAACTGTCCACGCTGGGGCACCCGATGGCCGACTTCGGCTACCACTGCATGAGCTGGCACATTGCCCCGGGACAGTTCCGCGGCATCGCTGGCCTGGACCATGCCGGGCTTGGCATCCCTGACGAGGCCACGTACCGCCGCACCTACGAGCAACGCACCGGCCGGCCGATCACCGGCGACTGGAATTTCTACCTGGCGTTCAGCATGTTCCGGATTGCCGGCATCCTGCAGGGGATCATGAAGCGCGTGGTGGACGGAACGGCTTCCTCCGCGCAGGCCGCGGATGCCGGAAAGCGTGCCCGGCCGATGGCGGAAATGGGCTGGGAGTACGCAAAGAAGGCAAAGCAATAACAAGCTGGCGCTTCGCCGGGTTCATCAGGAAACCTCTTTCCCCATCGCGGGGAAGAGGTTTTTTTACGGGGCAAGTTATCGTATCAGCTGATCTGTAGCCCTGTTTTCGGCAACAACCTCACTGCGATTCGCGCCAGGTTCGCCATCCGTCACGCCTGGAATCCTGTCAGAAAATACCCTGGACCCGCTCAGGACTTCCGGCTATGATCCAACACATACGACAACATACAACAGATACAACTAATACAAAACCGGAGACAACGCCAATGYCAAGCAGCCGCCGCACCTTCCTGACCCAACTTTCGACCCTGGGCGCAACCGCCACGCTGGGTAGCCTCGGCGCAGCCGGCACGCTGCTGTCGTCCCCGGCGAAAGCCGCCGACTGGCCTACTCGCCCGATCCGGCTGGTTGTCCCCTATCCCGCCGGCGGCTCCTCCGACATCATCGCCCGCCTGATCAGCCGCCAGCTCGGCGAAGCCCTCGGCCAACCCATCGTGGTGGACAACCGCCCGGGCGCCAACGGCAATATCGGCGCCGCCATGGTCGCGCAGGCCGGCACTKACAATCACACGTTGCTGCTGTGCGATGTCGGCGCGCTGGCCATCAGCCCGTCCGTCTACACCAAACTCACGTTCGATCCGGGCAAGGACCTGAAGGGCGTTTCCATGCTGGCGTATTCGCCGCATTTGCTGGTGGTCCATCCCTCGGTGCAGGTCAGCAACCTCAAGGAACTGGTGGACCTGTCCAAGCGCACCCAGCTCAACTTCGCCGTGACTGCCATCGGCAGCGCGCCGCACCTGGCGGGCGTGGCGGTGGCGCAGGCTACCGGCGCCAAGTGGCAGTACGTGCCATACAAAGGCGGTGCGCAAGCGGTGGCCGATACCGTGGGCGGCACCGCCCAGGTGCTGATGAACGGCATGCTGGCAACGCTGCCCCAGGTGCAGGCCGGCAAGCTGAAGGTGATCGCGGTGTCCAAGAAGACGCGCATGCCGCTGGTGGGGCAAGTGCCGACCATTGCCGAGCAAGGGGTGCCGGGCTTCGAGTCTGGCACCTGGCAAGGCGTGATGGCGCCGGCGGGCATGCCCGATGCGCTGGTCGCGCGCATCAGCAGCGAACTGATCCGCATCATCCGCTCGCCGGAAGTGCGCGCGCAGCTCGCCGGCCAGGGTGCGGAAGTGGTGACCATGACGCCGCCGGAAACCAACAAGTTCTTCAGCGCCKAGCGTGCGCGCTGGGCAACCGTGGTGAAGCAGGCCGACATCCGGCTCGACTGACCCACACGCGGGTCCTGGCAAGTTCTGACTTTTTTTGATCGCGCTTAACCCCATGCGCCAGGCTGCCTCGTTTCACTGACAGCGCCCTGCCGCCGGCATCGCCGGCGCGGCCCTTCAGGAGAAAAGAACATGCTTAAGCGCTTGGGAGCCTTGGCCATTGCCTTTGCGGTGGCCGCCTGCGGTGGTCATTCCACCACCGCCCCTACCCCGCCGGATTTGCCCGCGCGCGCCGACAACGCGGCACCAGCCACGCAGCCGGTGGCGCCACCCCCAGTTGCCCCGGCCGCTCCCGTGCCCACCGTACCCATGGCAGAGGCGCGCGACACCTCGTCTGCCGCCAAGGAGGCGGTCGCCGGCGCCGTGGCCAATGCACGCGCGCCTGCCATGCGCACCATGCCTGCGGCGCCCATGACCCTGATGGCACGCCCCATGCCCTACCCGCAGCCGCAGCCCGGGCCAGACCGTGAGCGCTATGGCGCCATCGACGAGAACGGCGTGCAGCAGGTAGCACAAGCGCCAGTCTCCACCTTCAGCATCGACGTCGACACCGGCAGCTACAGCAATGTGCGCCGCCTGCTCAATGCCGGCCGCCTGCCGCCGGCCGACGCGGTGCGCGTGGAGGAGATGGTCAACTACTTCCCGTACGACTACGCGCAGCCGCGCGACGGCCGCCCCTTTGCCGTGCACGCTGACGCCGCGCCCGCGCCATGGCAAGCGCGCAACGTGCTGCTGCGCATCGGCATCAAGGCAGCCGACGCGGCGCGCGACAGCCTGCCGCCAGCCAACCTGGTCTTCCTGGTCGATGTGTCGGGGTCGATGTATTCGCCCGACAAGCTGCCGCTGCTGAAGTCCTCGCTCAAGCTTCTGACCAACGTGCTGCGCGCGCAGGACCGCATCACGCTGGTGACCTACGCCAGCGGCACGCGCGTGGTGCTGCCGCCGACCTCAGGCAGCGACAAGGCGACCATCTCGTCGGCCATCGACTCCCTGGTCGCGGGCGGCTCGACCGCCGGCGCGAGCGGCATCGCGCTGGCCTACCAGGCCGCGCAGCAGAGCTTTATCGCGGGCGGCATCAACCGCGTGCTGCTAGCCACCGATGGCGACTTCAATGTGGGCATCACCGACTTCCGCCAGCTCAAGGCCCTGGTCGCGGAGAAGCGCAAGTCCGGCGTTTCGCTGTCCACGCTGGGCTTTGGCACCGGCAACTACAACKACCAGCTGATGGAGCAGCTGGCCGACGCGGGCGACGGCGCCTACTCGTACATCGACAACCTGATGGAAGGCCAGAAGGTGCTGGTGGAAGAGTTCAGCTCCACGCTGGMGACAGTGGCGCGCGACGTCAAGATCCAGGTCGAGTTCAACCCCGCCACGGTCAAGGAATACCGCCTGATCGGCTATGAAAACCGCGCGCTCAAGCGCGAGGATTTCAACAACGACCAGGTCGACGCCGGCGACATCGGCGCCGGCCACACCGTGACAGCGCTCTATGAGCTGACGCTGGCGGGCCAGCCCGGCCTGATCGACCCGCTGCGCTACCAGCCGGCCAGCCCCGCCGCCCAGCCGGGCAAGGGCACCGCTGGCGAGCTGGCCCACATCAAGCTGCGCTACAAGCTGCCGCAGGCGCAAGCCAGCGAGCTGATCGACCTGCCCGTGCGGGACAGCGCGGTGCGGCCGCTGGCGCAGGCCGACGACGCTTTCCGCTTCGCCGCGGCGGTAGCCGGCTTCGGCCAGGTACTGCGTGGCGGCAATCATGTCAACGGCTGGACCTACGCCGACGCGCGCACCCTGGCGCTCGGCGCGCGCGGCACCGACCGCTTTGGCTACCGCGGCGAATTCATCAAGCTGGTCGACCTGGCACAGGCCCTGTCGACGCGCGCACCGCTGGCACAAGGCGGCGAGCCTGCCAGGGAGCCGCCACGCTGAGGCCGCCTTGCCCACCATCCGCCGTGTTGCCCGCGCGCAGGCACCCGGCACGGACAGCCACTCGCAGCGGCGCGCGGGGCTGTCATATACTCCCGCGCATGCATGCCTCCTCACCTGGCGCCCCGCCATCCCCACCCTCTGCCGGACTGTCCGCACTGCCGGATACCGACCTGATGCTGCTGGTCGCCAACGGCCTGATCGAGCAACCGGTGGCCGAGCTGTTCCGCCGCCACAACGCGGCGCTGTACAACTACGTGGCCTGGCTTTGCCAGGGCAACACCGGCGAGGCCGAGGACGTGGCCCAGAAGACCTGGGTMAAGCTGATGACCCGCTGTGCGGACTACCAGCCCAGCGCGGCCCTGCGCACCTTCCTGTTCCAGATCGCGCGCAATACCTGGCTGGACCAGTTGCGCGGCGCCTACGAGCGCCAGCGCGACACGCTCGACGAGACGCACCTCGCCATGCCTGTCGACGACCTCAGCCCCGAGGCCGAGGCGCAGTTGCGGCAGAACCTGCAGAGCGTGCGGCAAGCGCTGCTGGCGCTGCCGGCGGCGCAGCGCGAGGTGATCGTGCTGCGCTTCTTCAACGAGATGAGCGTGGAGGACATCGCCCTGACGCTGGGCGAGAAGTTCGAGACCATCAAGAGCCGGCTGCGCTACGCCTTTGCGCGGCTGCGCGAGAACCTGGTGGCCACGGCGTCGCAGGAGCGGCTGCCATGAGCGCGGACGAACGCTTCATCGCCGGCGAGGACCGGCTCGCGGCATTGCTGCGCGCGTTGCCCGCTTTTGTACCGCCCGCCTCGCTGGAGGCCTCGGTGATGGCTGCGGCGCGTGCCGAGCAGGCCGTGCGCAACGCGCCAGCGCCGCTGCCGCCGGCCTCGCTGCCGGCCAAGGTACGCGCCTACGCCGAACAAGCCGAGGCGCCCGCGGACGACGAAGAACTGGATTTCACGCCGCCGGCGGGATTGCAGGCATCGGTCATGGCGCAGGCCGCGCGGATGCAGGCGGCGCAGGCCACGCGCCGCGACGCCGTGCTGGAGGAAGTCCGGCGCGGCGACGCACCGCAAAGTGTGCTTGGGGCGCCTGTCAGCGAGGCTGCGCAGGCGTGGCTGCGTGAACAGGCGCTGCCCGCGCAAGCAGCCGCAGGCGGACAACCAACCGGCAAGCCGCCCCGTGCCCGCCCCGCACGGCGCTGGTGGCCCGCGCTGGGCGCGCTCGCCGCCACCCTCGGCGTGGGCGTCTTGTCGCTGCAGATCGTCATGCGCCAGCTTGACCTGCGCGGCGGCGAAATCACGTTGCCAGCCCAAGCCCCGGCCCCCGCGGCGAACACGGCGKACACGGCGGCAAACAAGACGGCAAAGCTGGCGGAGCCCGCCAAGCCGGTTGCACAAGCGGCGGTGCAGCCGGTGGCTCCGGCTCTGGCCCCAGCTCCGCAAGCAGAATCCGCGGGACAGCCGGCATCGCCGCGCGCGGACGCGCCAGTGCCTCCGGCCGCCGCTCAAGCCGCACAGCCTGCGCCTGCACAGGCCAGCCCGCCCGCCACGGCGAATGCACAGCCCCTGCGCCCGCCACCCGCCGAGGCACAGGCCAAGGCCGCGCCGCGCGAGCCGGACCGGCTAGCGGAACAGCGTGCATCGGAACCCAGGGAAAGCGCGGCAGGCACGACCGGCTCACTCTCTGCCGGCGCGCCTCCCGCCGCCGCGGCAGCGCCTGCGGTACGTGCCCCGGCACCCATGGCATCCATGGCGCCGCCAGCCCCGATCGCACCCATCGCCCCGATCGCCCCACCGGCGCCGGCGCCCACCATCGATGCACCCAGGCTGGCACTGCGCGCCAGCCCGTCGCAGCAGGCCGATGCGGCACGCGCGCCCGCGCCTGCCGCACGCGTGCAAAGACTGGGAACGTTGACGATGAGCTTGCGGGAAGAACCACAGCTAGCGGTGGAGCGCCTGCTGTCCGGCCCGTCGGGGGCGGAGCCCGTCGCCGGGGCGCAGCTTGCGCTGCGTGTCACGGCGTCGGCGCCGGCCAGTCCCGAGGTCAGGGCGTGGGTCGAGCGGCTATGGCAGGCCGTGCCGGCGCAATACCGGCCGCCGCTGCCCTACGCGGTGCAGGCCGACAGCACGTTGCCGCCAGCCACCGTGCGCATCGAGCGCCAGCCCGACAGCGCATCCTGGTAGGCGCGGGGGACGAGGCTGGGCGCGCTCAGTCCTGCGCCACCTCGCCCACACCACCGCCAAGCGAGTTGATCACCGCCAGCAGTTGCTCGCGCAGCCAGCGATTGGCGCCATCGTTCTCGCCGCCGGCATGCCAGTAAAGATGAAGTTCCAGCGTAGGCACCTTGAAGGGCAGCGAGAGCAGGCGGTTGGCATACGGCTCGTTGGCGATGCGCGCGTAGCGCAGCGGCAGCGTGGCCAGCAAGTCGGTGCAGCTCACCACCCGGCAGGCCGCGGCGTAATGCTGGCAGCGCAACCGCACCCGGCGCGTCAGGCCCATGCGGTGCAGCGCCTGGTCCTCCAGGCCGGCCCCGCGCCGGCGCGACGACACGTGCACATGCTCGGCGGCCAGGTAGCGCTCCAGGGTCAGCTCCTTCTTCATCAGCGGATGGTCGCGGCGGGCCAGCACCACCATCGGGTCGGCCATGAAGGGCGCGTGATGGATGGCAGGTGACACCGGCAGCAGGATATCGATTGCCGCGTCGAGCGTGCCGGCCAGCAGTTCCGACTCCATTTCGCGCCGGTCAAAGCGGATCGCCGCGATCTCCACCTGCGGCGCCACTGCTGTCACGCGCGCCATCAGGGGCGGCAGCAGGGTGGACTCCAGCGCATCGCGCATGCCGATGGTGAAGCGGCGCACCGTGGCCGCCGGATCGAAATGCGGCGTGTCCTGCAAGGTGCGGGCAAAGGATTGCAGGGCCGTGCGCACTTCGG
>NZ_JBFTSF010000135.1:0-16102 GCF_056399905.1 Cupriavidus sp. 01L46 | reverse complement strand
CAAATCATTCTTTGCTGAATAAAAACCGATGGCTATATTTTTCTTCGCGAAAATTCCCGAATGTAAAAACCAATTTTTGCGTCGAAAATCTACTCTGCCAGCCGAATCATACGCTTTACACCTTCAACAGAAGAACCATGTCCCATCGGTCAATGCCCGGTCCGTAGCCATCCGGCGTCACGTCCACGGGGACAAAGCCAAACCGGAGGTAGAACTAGAATCGCGGCGTGTTACCGTCGAAAAGACGCAGACAGGCGTCGCTATCAATGATTTTGTAAGGACGGATATTATCCATTTTTGCTCAAACTGAGACTTCCATTGGTGATACGCAAAGTGAGTATATCGATACCCTACGCGCAGCGCGCGATACTTGCTTCGGCAATTTCCAAACGGGCTCTTAAAACTGCACGGTGGCATTCGCCAGGAACGTGCGCGCCGCGCTCGGCAACACAAAGCCGCCGTACGTGGTAGTCCAGTAGCGGCGATCGAACACATTGTTGACCGCGGCCCGCAACGTCACCGTCTTGCCAGCGTAGCGCGTGGTGTACCTGGCGCTGAGGTCAGCGGTGGTGTATGACGGCACGTACTGGGTATTGGCCGCATTCACCCACATGGCGCCGGTAACCTTGGCGCCGGCAGCCAGCGTCAGGCCGCGCAGGAAGGGCGCATCGTACTCCACGCGGCCGCTGACGATGTAGCTGGGGGTGGCAAAGATGCGCTTGCCGTTGACCGCGGGATCGTCGATGCCGGTGGCCTTGGTGTCGAGCCACAGCACGCCGCCCATCACCCGCCAATCGCGCGCCACGCGCACCCAGCCGCTGGTATCCAGCCCGGTGTAGCGCTGAGTGCCGTCCTGCACGAAGACGTTGGCCGTATTGGTGTACTCGTAGCCGCGGTCGACGCGGAACAGCGCTACGCTGGCACCCCAGTCGCGCCGCTCGGTCTTGTAGCCGAGCTCATACTGCTTGCTCGTGAGCGGGCCGTAGACCTTTGGAAAGTTGGCGTTGGTGTTGCTGGCCGAGCCGCCTTGCTCAAGCGACTCCACATAGCTGACGTAAGCGGTGGAGTCATTGTCGGTCTTGACCATCAGGGCCACGGTGGGAGAGACCGGCTTGGCGCTGTAGCTCGCGGTGACATTGGCCGAACTGTTGAAATTGTCCTGGCTGAAATCGGTGTAGCGCAGGCCGGCCAAGACCGAGAAGCGCTGGGTGAACTGGATGGTATCGCTGGCGTAGACCGATTTCTGCGTAATCTTGTAATCACGGAACGGTACATACACCAGGCCGGAAGCCTGGTTGGTCAGCAGCGTCGGATTGTAGAGATTGTTCTCGCCCAGGAAGATGCCGTCGGTGGCGCCAACGCCTGCATCGTTTACGCGCACCTGGGACTGGTAGCCCATGCCGAACACCACGTCGTGCTGGATGCTGCCGGTGGAAAACCTGCCCTGCACCATGCCGTCATAGGCCTGGTAGTAAAACGCCGACTTCCAGTTGTACTGGGTGTCGGAGAAGTTGCCGGCGGCGTCGTTGACAAAGATGTAGCTGTCCCCGCTGAAGCGGCTCTCGCGCGCGAAGCGGTACTTGAAGCTGGTCTTCCACTTGTCGTTGATGCGGTAGTCCACGCCGGTGCCCACCGTGGTGGTCTCGGTCTCGTGGAAGCTGTAGGGCTGGACGAAGCGGCGCGAGACCCTGCTGGCATCGGCGATCGGCAGGCTGGCATCGAACCCCAGGCCAAACAGGGTGCCGTTGGTCTTGCGCTTCCAGTACATCACGTCGGCGTTCCATGTCAGGTCCGGCGTAATGCGGAAATCCGCGGCCAGCGACACCACGTCGCGACGCAGCCGCACGCCCGGATCGGCCGTGCGGCCTTCCTCAAAGGCCGCGTTGAGGCGATAGCCAAAGCGCTGGTCCGGCCCGAAGCGCCCGCCCAGGTCGATCTTCTCGCTCCACACGTTGTTGGCCTGGTAGCCCACGCTGAACTGGCGCAACGGCTCGTCGGTGGGGCGCTTGACCACATAGTTGATGATGCCGCCGGGGCTGCCAAAGCCGTACATGAAGCCCGACAGGCCCTTGAGCAGTTCTACCTGCTCGAACGGTTCCAGCGGCAGGTCGGTGTTCCAGGAGACAAAGTTCTGGCCGTCCACCTTGGTGCCGTTGAGCAGGTCGATGGCCATGCCGCGCACGGCGAAATAGGAGTTTTCGGTACGGCCGTTCTCGCCCAGGATGGACACCGCGGGATCGTACTTGAACACGTCGCTGGCGGTCTGCGCCATGCGGTCCTGGATCTCCTCGCTGCTTGCCGCCACCACCGAGAACGGCGTGTCGACAGGCTTGCGCTCACCCAGCGCCCCACCACCAATGCTCTCCACCTTGGCCGGCTCGGTCAGCCGCTCGGCCATGACGGTGGCCACGGGCAAGGTGGCATCGGCTTGCGTGGCTGCCGGCGTGGCGGTCTGCGCCAGGCTGGCGGCCGGCAGCGTGGCGAACGCGACGGTCAGGCCAAATACAGCGCTGGCAATGGGCGAAAGGCGGGGCATTGCCTGGCATGCGGCGGCGCGCAGCGGCAAGCGGCGGTGATTAGACATCGGCGGAAACGTCCTTGGGAAGGTTGGGTCTGGCGTGAACCTGGGCTGCAGCGTGGTGCGAAGCGTCAATCCAACCGTTAATACGGATACGAATACGAATACGAATACGAATACGAATGAGAATGGTTTGTTTTTGTATCACGAAGAAGGATGCCAGCTCAACGGCCGTAAGAAATTTCCCAAAGATTTGTACTCTGTACGCAACATAGGCCGGCAAGCCGGCCTATGGGATCTACGTGGCGTGCGCAAGCGCATTGCCAGGCAGGTCAGGCGCCCTGCTCGCGCACCAGCGCCGTCATGCGCTGCGCGAGCGGCGAGAGATAGGCGCCGGCCCGGGTGATCACGCCCACGCGCCGGCGCAGGTCCAGTTCTTCAAGCCCCAGGTCGAGCGGGCGCAGCCCGGTCGTCACCGCATTGGAATTCGTGCCCGATATGCTCAGCATCTGCGTGCCGCGCATCAGGTCGAAGAGCGAGGAGCTGCCAAAATCGGTCTCGATGCGCAAGTTCGGGGCGGCCAGCCCCTGCTTGCGGAACGCCGCGTCGACCTGCTGGCGCAAGATGATATGGGGCCCGGGCAGCAGCCAGTCCTGGCCGGCCAGATCCGCAGGGGTCAGCCTGCGGCGGCGCTGCAGCGGGTGCGCTTCATCGGCCACCACCACCAGCCGGTCGTCGAACAGTTCTTCCACCGCGAACTCGCTCGCGCGCTCCCTCGGTGTGGGGGCAATGGCAAGGTCCAGCTCGCCCGCAAGCAGCAGTTCCATGAGGTCCCGCGCCAGCAGCCGGCGCAGCCGCAGCCGCGCAACGGGCCGCTCCCGCAACAGTTGACGGCAGGCGTCCAGCACCAGGGCATTGGGGATCGAAGGCGAATAGCCCAGGCGCAGCATGCCCTGCTCTCCGGTGCGGATGCCTTGCATCTCCTTGAGCGCGTCGTCGAACTCCAGCCGGATGCGGCGCGCGCGCACCATGAATTGCATGCCCGCCTGCGTCGGGGTCATGCCATGGGCCGTGCGCTCGAACAAAGGCAGGCCGATCTGCGCTTCCACACGCTGCACCGCCTTGGTCAGGGCCGGCTGGCTGATGCCCAGCGACTCCGCGGCGCGGCCGATGCCGCCGTGCGCATCCACGGCCAGCACGTATTCAAGATCTCTCGTCTCCATCGCGACATTCCCGCTGGTTATGCCTTTATAGCTGGTACGGCATTGTAGTGATGCCCCGCATCTTACAGACTACGGCGAAGAACCATCAAGGAGACAACCCATGGGATTCGCTTTCTTCCTGCGCCGCGCGGCGCGCTACTGGGGGGATCACGCCGCCGTGCTTTACAACGACCGCGTGCTGACCTATCGCGAACTGGACGAGCGCTCGAACCGCCTCGCCAATGCGCTGCTGGCCCTCGGCCTCACCCGGGGCGATCGCGTGGCGATTCAATCACGCAACCGCCCCGAGCTGGTCGAGATCGAGTGCGCCCTGTACAAGGCCGGGCTCGTCAAGGCCGCGCTCAACCCGCGCTTCACGGCGGCGGAGGCATCGGATGTGGCCGAGAACTGTACGCCGCGCATCCTGTTTGCCGGACCTGGCTATACCGGCTACTCGCCGCAAACCGCGGGCTTTGGATCCGTGCAAACGTTCATCGCGATTGGCAAACCCGCGGACGGCTACGGCGACTACGAGGCCCTGCTCGCAGGCGCCAGCCCTGCGCCGCTCGACATCACGCCGCAGCCCGACGACCTCGCCGTCCTGCATTTTTCCTCGGGTTCCACCGGCAAGATCAAGGCCGCCATGCAGAGCTATGGCAACCGCCTGGCAGCGCTGCGCAAGATGCTGCTGAGCATGGACAAGCCGGCACGGCCCGGCGACCGCCTGGCACTGATCGGCCCCATCACCCACGCCTCCGGCATGCTGATGCAGCCGTATCTGTACACCGGCGCAACGTTGGTGCTGTTCGACAAGTTCGAGCCCGCGCATTTCCTGGCGGAGGTGGCCAGGCTGCGCCTCACCCATGTGTTCATGGTGCCGGCCATGATCAATATGCTGCTGACTGAGCCAACCCTGGCCAGCGCGGACCTGAGCAGCCTCAAGACCCTGGCCTACGGCGCCGCGCCGATGGCGCCCGCGCGCATCCGCGAGGCGTGGGAGCGCATCGGCCCCATCCTGTCGCAAGGCTATGGCGCGAGCGAGTCCACCTCCGGCGTGACCCGCCTCTCGACCGCCGATCATGCCGACGCCCTGGCGCACCGGCCCGAGCGGCTGGCGTCGTGCGGGCGGGCGCTTGGCGAAACGGAGGTGCGCGTGGTCGACGAACAGGGCCGCGAAGTGGCCGGCGACGACATCGGAGAACTGGTGATCCGCGGCGAGGATGTCTTCCACGGGTACTGGGGCGAGCCGGAGCTGACGCGCGAAGTGCTGGTGGACGGATGGCTGCGCACTGGCGACCTGGCGCGGGTGGATGAAGAAGGCTACATCTACCTGGTCGACCGCAAGAAAGACATGATCATCTCCGGCGGCTTCAATGTGTATCCGACCGAGGTCGAGGCCGCGCTTTACCAGCATCCGGACGTGATGGAAGCCTGCGTGATCAGCGTGCCCGACGACACCTGGGGCGAAAGCGTCAAGGCCGTCGTTGCCCTCAGGCCCGGCCGGCAAGGCACGGCGGAAGACCTCATCGCGCACTGCCGCGCGCGCATTGCCGATTACAAATCGCCACGAACCATCGACTTCGTCACCGAACTGCCCAAGAACGCGAGCGGGAAGCTCGCTCGCAAACTGGTGCGCGAGCCGTACTGGCAAGGCGTATCCCGTCGCGTGAACTAAGGAGAACCGCCATGTTCGACAACCTGACCAATCCCGTGCTGGTCGAGACCCGCGCCAGCATCCAGCGCTACATCCATGAAGAACTGCTGCCGCTGGAGCGCGAGCTGGGCCTGGGGTCCGAAGATGCCTGGCCGCGCGATGTGCTGCGCGGCGTGTGGCGCCGCTCCAGCGAGCTGGGGCTCTATGCCGCCTGCCTGCCCGTCGAGCTCGGCGGCAAGGGCCTGAACATCGCCGAGCAATGCGCGCTGAAGGCAGACCTTGCCGCCAGCGGCGCGGTGCTGGCGCCGCACGTGCTGGGCGACCTGGGCGGCCCGCCGCGCGTGGGCAATATGCTCAAGTACGCCACGCCGGACCAGCTTGCGCGCTACTTCCAGCCGGTCATCCGGGGCGAAAAATCCACTTGCTTCGCCCTGACCGAGCCGCATTCCGGCTCGGATGCCCAAAGCATCTCCACCACGGCCGTGGCGGACGGCAATGACCTCGTCATCAACGGCCGCAAGCACTACATCAGCGGCGCGCCGTTTGCCGACTTTGCCATCGTCATGTGCGTCACCGATGCCACCGTGTCCCCGCCCGCCATCACGGCCGTGCTGATCGACCTGGACCTGCCCGGTGTCAAGGTCAGCACCGAGTACGTGCCGATGTCGGGCCAGCATATCGATGGGGACATCGAGTTCGTCAATGTGCGGGTGCCGCGCGCCAATATCTTTGGCGGCGAAGGCAACGGCTTCAAGCTCGGCATGTCGCGCATCAACGTCAACCGGCTGCTGCACTGCCCTACCATGCTGGGCCTGGCGACCAAGGCCTATGCGTCCTCGCTGGAGTATGCCGGCCAGCGGCGCCAGTTCGGCGGGCCCATTGCGCGCTTCCAGGCCATCCAGCACATGCTGGCGGACATGGCTGCCGCGCTGTGGGCTTGCGAGAGCATGATCGCGCAAACCGCCGCGCTGGCGGACAGTGGCGCGGATCTTCGCGTGAAGGCCGCGGCGTGCAAGCTGTTCATCTCCGAGCGCTGCTTTGAGGTAGCCGACAAAGCCGTACAGATCCACGGCAACGTGGGCGTGACGCGAGGACATCCGGTGGAGCAGGCTTTCCGCAAGCTGCGCATGTTCCGGATCTTCACCGGCACCAGCGAGATCCAGCGCAATACCATCGCCCGCGCGATCCTTGAACCCATGCAGGCCAAAGCCTGAGCTGGCAGCGGTTGATCAAACCGACGCAGGCGAACTGCGCAGCCAAGAACTGGAGACACCCCCATGAAACGCCGAACCTGGCTCGCCACCGCGGGCGCAGCCGCACTTAGCAGCATGCTCACGCCGGTGCGCGCCGCCGCGCCCTACCCCAATCGTCCCGTGCGCCTGATCGTCCCGTTCCTGGCGGGCAGCGCGCCGGATAACATCGCACGCACGCTGTCGGCTGAACTGGCCCGCACGCTTGGCCAGCCGCTGGTCGTGGAGAACATGCCGGGCGCGGGCGGCGTGATCGGCGCGAGCGCCTTGAAGCGCGCCGCCGCGGATGGCTACACGCTGGGCATTCTCGCGAACACGCATGTGATCAACGTGCATCTGTACCGCAACATGCCATACGATCCCGTGCACGATTTCACCGCGATCACGGCGATTTCCGGCGGCCCTACCGCTCTCATCGTGCCTGCCGATGCGCCATACAAGACCGCCGGCGAGCTGATCGCCGCGCTCAAGCGCGCACCCGGCAAGCTCAACTACGGCTCGGGCGGCAAAGGCAGCATCGCGCATCTGGCGGTAGAGGCCTTGCTGCACCAGACCGGCACGCAGGCCGTGCACATCCCCTACAAGGGCGCGACGGAGATCATTACCGCCATGCTCAGCGGCCAGACCCAGTTCGGCATGCCGGTGCTGGGCACCGCGACCCAGTACCTGCGCAATGGCCAGGTGCGGGCGCTGGCGGTGTCGTCATCCGCACGCTCCGTCTATTTCCCGGAGGTGCCGACGCTTGCCGAGGTCCTGCCCCCCGGCCTGGCACTGGACAACTGGAGCGGCCTGTTCGCGCCCGCGCACCTGCCCGCCGAACTCACCCAGCGGCTCTTTGCCGCCGTCACGGAACTGCAGGCCAGCGGGCGCCTGGATGCGCAGTTGAAGGCCAACGCCGGGGAACTGCGCCGCAGCGCTTCCCCGTCGCAGTTCAACGGCATGGTGGCCGCGGATACCGCCCGCTACGGCAAGCTGATCCGCTCGATCGGCATGGACGGCGACGTCAGCTAAAGCACCGGGAACCGGCAATGAAACCAGAGTGGTCCTGCCTGAAGGACGTCAAGATCATTGATCTCAGCCAGCTCCTGCCCGGCCCGCACGCCACGACCCTGCTCATGCAGCTGGGCGCGGACGTGGTCAAGGTGGAGCAGCCGGGCACGGGCGACACCTCCCGCCAACTCGGGCCTGCCGTGTTTGCGCAGTTCAATCGCGGCAAGCAATCCGTCGCGCTCGACCTGAAATCCGACGAGGGCCGCGCGGCGTTCCTGAGCCTGGTGAAAGCGGCGGACGCCGTTGTCGAAGGCTTCCGGCCCGGCGTGATGCAACGCCTCGGCCTGGGCTATGACGCGCTCGCGCAAGTGAACCCGGCCATCGTGCTGTGCTCCGTGTCCGGGTTCGGCCAGACCGGCCCGTATGCGGACCATGCCGGCCACGACCTGAACTATCTCGCGCTGGCAGGTTACTGGTCCGTGCCGGTGCAGGTGGACGACAAGGTGTCCCGGCCACGCGTGCGCGCCTCCGACTACGCGGCCTCGGGCTATGCTGCGCTGGCGCTGGCCGTGGCGGTCATGAGCGCGCGGCAGCATGGACGGGGCCAGCATCTCGATGTGTCGATCCATGACGCCATCCTGTCATGGACCGCGCATGGCGCCTGGGCCGCGCGCGGGTACGAGGATCGCCCGCACGAATCGCCAACCGTCATGCCGGACAACGATATCTTCGAGACCAGCGACGGCCGCCATCTCGCCATGGGCATCCTGGAAAACAAGTTCTGGCTCAACCTGTGCGAGGCGATTGGTGCGGACTTTCCAGCGCTGCTCGATGCCCGGTTCACGTCGCGGCCCGGCCGCCAGCAGCACAAGCCGGAAGTGAACGGCCTGCTCAACGGGATCTTCCGGTCGCGGTCCCTCGCCCGATGGGCGGAAGTCTTCRCGCCCTTCGACCTGCCGTTCTCTCCCGCGCTCAGCGCGCAGGAGCTATTCGCGGACCCGCACGTCAAGGCGCGAAACATGGTGCGCGAGGTGCCCTCGGAGAACGCCATCGCGCTGAACTTCCCCGTCAAGTTTTCCCTTGGACTGCCCGCTAGCGACGATTACGTTCCCGCGCTTGGCGAACACAACACGTAGCACAGGGACATAGGGAGACATCAAGCCTGCGCCCGCCAGCGGGACGGCGGCAGCGCCTCCTCCTGCCGCCACGCGGCGCGGAACGCCTGCGGGCTGGCAAAGCCGCAGCKCTCCGCCACCAGGTCGACCGCCCAATCGCTGTCCTTCAGCAACCGGCGCGCCAGATCCAGCCGCAATTGCTGCTGGTACTGCTTGAGCGTGATGCCGCTCTCCTGCTGGAACAGCCGGGCCAGATGCCGGTAGCTCAGCGCGAAGCGGCCGGCTAGCTCGCTGTACGACAATGCGCAGGCCGGCTGCCCGGTCAGGAAATCCTGCACAGCGTGGATGAGCGGATGATGATGATTGCGGTAGCGCAGCTGCACGTCGAGCGCCGGATCCTGGCCCAGCCTGCGGAACGGCACGACGTTCTCGCGCGCGGCCTGGATCGCGGCGGCAGCGCCGAATGCCCGCCAGATCAGATGCAAGGCGAGGTCGATGCCCGCCGTCACGCCGGCCGAGGTCATCAGCGGGCCATCTTCGACCAGCACCCGGTTAGCCAGCACCCGCGCGTGCGGATGGCGTTGCTGCAATCGCGCCAGGTGCTCATGGTGCGTCGTGCAGCTGCGCCCGTCGAGCAAGCCGGCCGCGCCAAGCAGGAATGCGCCGGTGCAGACACTGGCCAGCGTCACCTCGCCAAGGCAGGGCCGCACCACGGCCTGAAGCCACTCGACGATCTGCCGATGCTCCGGCGTGGACAGCGCGCTGAACACCAGCTTGAAACCCACCACGATCACCACGTCGCCCGGCGCCAGCCGTGCCGGCAGCGGCTGCACCCCGCTCAAGGCCAGGCCTTGAAAGCTGGTTACCGTCTTTTGCGGCCCGACGCAGTGCAGCGCCAGCGGCGAAATCCCGAGCGCTGCCACGGAACCGAGCACCTGCATCGGCCCGCCGAGATCCAGCATGTGCACCTGCGGCGGCAGCACTAGGAAGATGCGTTTCATGGCTGTCCCTGCTCATTTATTTATGGGTGGCATGATTTTTACCATGCCTGTCATTTTTTCGAATTGCCGTGCGATTTCTCCGTCATTAGTATGGCAGTGGATTTACCAACATGACACGCCATAGCGGAGGAGAAAGAACATGCTGGAACTCAGGCCAAGCTGYGAGCACTGCAACAAGGCGCTTCCGCCAGCGTCGCTGGAAGCGCGCATCTGTAGCTATGAATGCACATTCTGCGCGTCATGCGTGGACGATGTCCTGGGCAATGTCTGCCCGAATTGCGGGGGCGGCTTCATGCCAAGGCCGATCCGGCCGTCGCGCAACTGGAAGGGCAACAACTTCCTGGGCAGCGATCCGGCGAGCACGAAAGCCAAGCACCGGCCGGTGGATCCGGCCACGCATGCGCAATTCTCAGCCGCCATTCGCGGGATGCCTCCCGAGCAACGATAGCCGCCCGATTGCAAAAATCCGTCCGCGCCCCTTCTGGTGACACTGCCATGGGATGTAAACTCTGCCTCCTCKGTCAATGCACCCATGACCATGAAAAAGAGCAGCGGATGAGCAACGAACTACAGGTTGAAGACATTCAACTCGGCGACGGCAAGGCGGTGGTCAAAGGCGCCTTGATCACCACCCAGTACAACGGCTACCTGGAGGACGGCACCCGGTTCGACTCTTCCTACGATCGCGGCAAGCCCTTCCAGTGCGTGATCGGCACCGGGCGCGTGATCAAAGGCTGGGACCTGGGGCTGATGGGCATGAAAGTCGGCGGCAAGCGCAAGCTCCATGTCCCCGCCCACCTTGCTTATGGCGAGCGGCAGGTCGGCGCCCATATCAAGCCAAACTCGAACCTGGTCTTCGAGATCGAGTTGCTGGAAGTGCTAACGCGGGACGATTGATACAGGCGCCCAGCCAAGCTGGCGCGTGCAGGAGGCCGGGGTTCCGCCGGGGTTCCATTACAATCCACCAAAATTGCAAGGAACCCACCATGATCATCGGACCCCGCGTGCGCGGCTTTATGTGTGTCACCGCCCACCCCGCCGGCTGCGAAGCCAACGTCAACCAGCAGATCGCCTACGTGAAGGCACACGGCCCGGTCGCCAACGGACCCAAGAAGGTCCTGGTCATCGGCGCCTCCACGGGCTATGGGCTTGCCGCTCGCATCACGGCAACGTTCGGTTGCGGCGCCGACACGCTCGGCGTGTTCTTCGAACGCGCCGGCACCGAGAGCAAGCCTGGCACCGCGGGCTGGTACAACACGGCGGCGTTTCACAAGGCGGCAACGGCAGAAGGCCGCTATGCCATGAGCATCAATGGCGATGGCTTCTCCGACGAGATCAAGCAGCAAACCATCGACATCATCAAGCGCGATCTCGGCCAGGTCGACCTGGTCGTCTACAGCCTTGCTGCGCCGCGGCGAAAGCACCCGAAGACGGGGGAAATCTTCAATTCCACGCTCAAGCCCATAGGCAAGGAAATCCGGCAGCGCGGCCTGGACACCGACAAGGAGGTGATCAAGGAAATCAACCTGCTGCCGGCAACGCAGGAAGAGATCGATCACACGGTCGCCGTGATGGGCGGCGAAGACTGGCAAATGTGGATCGATGCCCTGCTCGCCGCCGGCGTGCTCGCCGACAACGCAAAGACCACCGCGTTTACCTACCTGGGCGAGAAGGTCACCCACGACATCTACTGGAACGGCTCCATCGGCGCCGCCAAGAAAGACCTGGACCAGAAGGTGCTGGACCTGCGCGGCAAGCTGGCCGCCACCGGCGGCGACGCCCGCGTGGCGGTGCTCAAGGCCGTGGTGACCCAGGCCAGCTCCGCCATCCCGGTGATGCCGCTGTACCTGTCGCTGCTGTTCAAGGTCATGAAGGAAACCGGCACCCACGAAGGCTGCATCGAGCAGGTCTACTCGCTCTACCAGGACTGCCTGTACAGCCAGTCGCCACGCCAGGATACGGAAGGCCGCCTGCGCACGGATGAGAAGGAACTCAGCCCGGATGTCCAGGCCCGCGTGACGCAGTTGTGGGACCAGGTCACCGACGACAACATCTACGCGCTCACCGATTTTGCGGGCTACAAGGCGGAGTTCCTGCGCCTGTTCGGATTCGGCATCGACGGCGTGGACTATGCAGCCGACGTGAATCCCGCCGTGGAGATTCCCAACCTGGTCGAAGCGTAAGCCGCAGGCACAACGCCATGAACCTGTCCCCCGCCATCCCCATCATCCGGATCTTCTCGGTCGAGAAGGCCAAGGAATTCTATCTGGACTATCTTGGCTTTTYGCTCGATTGGGAGCATCGTTTCGGTGAGGAATTTCCGCTCTACGCCCAGGTGAGGCGATCCGGCCTGACGCTGCACCTGAGCGAGCACCATGGCGACGCCACGCCGGGTTCGACGGTGTTCGTCCCCGTGGAGGACATCGATGCCCTGCATCGCGAACTGGATGCCAGGCAGTATCGCTATGCAAAACCAGGCATCGACGTGGTGGGCTGGGGACGGCAGTTGCAAGTCGCGGATCCGTTTGGCAACCGCCTGCGGTTTTGCGAGCTATCCAAGGACTAGGTTTTTGTTTGGCGACACGCGGCTTGAGGGGAGACCCCGATGGAATACATCGACGTCATCTGGCGGCACGAACTTCCCTCCGAGCCGGTTCGGCTCGTGTCGGAGCTTGACGGCGCACGCTTCGAAACCAGGAAGCTGGAATTCTTCCGGGATGGAACCGTTGGCTTCGCGAGCACCGGCGCGGCGACGGGCAGCACCAATCTCGGGCTGGTGCCGGTTCCCGGCCTTGCCGAGATCAACGCGGATCCGGAGTTCGACGGCACGGCGATGACACCGGAGGAATTTGAGGTCCTCTGGCTATTGCACGCGCGTCCGGCAAAGCACTGAGCGTTTCCTGGCGACGCCGGCTATGGCACCTGCTACAGCAGCACCAGCGTCACCAGCAGCGACGCGTTGCTGATCGCCGTCACATCGTGCATCACGTTGGATTCCAGATAGACCAGGTCGCCCTGGCGCAACAGCCGGTGCGCGCCCTCCACGCCGATATCGACCTCCCCTTCCAGGCATTGCACCGTGATTGGCCCGGCTACCGCATGGGCCGGCATATGCTTGCCGGCGGTCAGCACCAGGCGCATGACCTCCAGGCGGCTTTCCTTGAAGAAGGCGGTATTGGGTGTCTTCGCGAGACGCTCGCCTAGCGGCAGCACGCTGGCCACCTGGCCGGAAGCTAGATGAGGCAAGGACATGGGCGGCTCCTCTGGTGTGAACGGCGTGAGCGAGGTGAACGACGTGAGCGATGTGGGGCGTGGCGGGCACTTCAGCGCGAAGCGCCTCGCTCCGGACAATCCATTCTAGTCGTGCCCGCCAGTGATCCGGAAATTAGCGGACACGGAAAAACCCCGATACCAGGCCGCCMGCGGACCCCAGTAACATCAGGTGCCATCCCGCATCATGGCCTCGATGGCCGAGACCGCATCGGCCAGGCCGTTTTCGCCCGCCATCCTGGCGCCGAGCTCGCGCGCCCGGGAACGGGCTTCGGCGCCCTGGGCGAACGCGATGGCGCGCGCGAGTGCCGAAGCTTGCAGGTGCTTTCCGTTCACGGCTTCACCGGCCACGCCGGCCAGCCTGAGCCGGTCCGCCCAGAAGAACTGGTCACCCGCGAACGGCACCACCACCGAAGGCACGCCCGCCCGCGCGGCGCAATGGGTCGTGCCGGAGCCGCCGTGATGGACAACGAGCGATGTCCGGGGAAACAGCCAGTCGTGCGGCGTGTCGCCAAGCACATGCACATTCGCCGGCAGCCCGGCGGTATCCACCCCGCTCCACCCGGGATAGAACAGCGCCCGCTGTCCTGCGCACGCCGTGATCACCGCGTCCAGCATCTTCTGCCGATCGAACCCCGCCATGCTGCCGAAGCCGAAATACATCGGCGGCTCCCCTGCGGCGAGGAAATCCGCAAGCGGCTGCGGCGCGGTCCAGTCCGGTGACGGCGCGATCCATTGGCCGCAGACACGCGCCGCATTGCCCGGCCAGTCCGCCGGCCGGGGTAACAGGCTGGGCGAAACCCCGTATAGCATCGGATGCCGGGTCCACAGCTGCCGCCGCGGCGGCAGCCCGCATACGGCCGCGCGCGCCGCGTTGGTCTGCTTGCGAAATGCCCGCCACAGCATCCCGTTGACGAAGTGGTGGCTCGTGCGGTTGAGCCAGCCCGGCAGCCGCGCCTGCGCCAGGAACGGCGAGGCGAAGTCCGCCGTCGGCGTGATCGGGATCAGCCCGGTGCCGATCGCCTTCACGCCCAGATGCTCGGCAGCCGACAAGCCGGCAAAAGCCGCCAGGCCCGAGACGAGGATGGCATCGCAGCCAGCGCCCGCCGCCGCCACGATCTCCCGCAGCCATGCCTCGGCATTGGCATTGGCAATGCGCGCCAGCGCGCTCGCCGTGCTGGTGAAGCCGCCATTGCGCGCCACCACGCCGGAGATCGCAAGCTCCGGCTGCAACGCGCCCTTGATGTCCCCCGCCAGCGCGGTTGCCGGAACACCAAGGACCCTGGCCGTGCCAAGCGTTGCGCCATCGGCAAGTAGCCGGGCCTGGTGGCCGGCATCCATCAATGCGCGGCACAGTGCGGCCAGCGGGCGGGCGTCGCCCTCCGTGCCATAGGTTGCGACGATGAAATTCATGGCGTCTTGCGGCTCCTTGCACGTGGCGCCAGCGGGCGGGCGCTTCCCTCCACGAACAGTGTCACCACCACCGCGAACTCCTCGCGCAGCGTGAGTCCCGGCAAGCTCAGCCAGCGCATCAGCGCAGCGAGATAGAGGTGATGGAAAAGCGACGCCAGATGCGCCGCGCCGATATCGTCCCGCAGTTCGCCCGAGCGCTGGCCCAAGGCGATCAGCAGCCCGAAGACATCGGTCATGTCGCTGGCCCCGGCGGCCTCTTGCGCGGGCGGGGCAGCATCAAGACTCAGGAAACGAAAGCGGAGGTAAGGAGAAAGGTAGGCGCGATGCCCCTCGCACCAGGCGGCGGACGCATCGAGCAGCAGCGCCAGCGCCGGCCGGAAGCTTGCCTGCTGCTCGACCTCGGGCTGCAGATGCGCCAGATCGGCCGCCAATTGCATGTGGATCCAATGCGCGAGCACGGATTCCTTGGTTGGGAAATGGTTGTAGAGCGTTCCCTTGGCAACGTCGGCCTCGGCCGCGATCTGCTCCATCGTCACGGCGTCATACCCCTGCGCCTCGAACAGGCCCATGGCAGTCTGGGCAAGAAGATCCAGCGTTTGCGCGCGCTTTCGGGCGCGGCGGCCCGGCATGTCGGGGTCGGCCATCTCATCCATATAAATGAACGAAGAACATTATTGAACTACGTTCAAAATATCGTAGCGCGATCCTGGCGGTAAATCAATCCGGCTGGGAACCGTGCGGGATCGCGCTGCATCCTGCCCGTCGCGCCGCCACAACACACCCTCCTTAGTGGCGATAACAGTTTGCCGGGCCGGTGCTAACGTCTGGCGCACGCAGCGATTCCGATTCCCGGATTCCCGCGGGCGATCCGGCGCGCAACGCGCAACGCAAACCGCGCCGGTCTCCAATAAGCCATGCCATTGCAGAGACAAGGATCCCGCGCCATGCTCAGTGATTTCGATGATCTCGTCCAGGCGTCGATGCAAGAATGGAAGGTACCAGGCCTTGCGCTCGCCATGATCCGGGATGGCGAAACGGTGCTGGCAAAAGGCTATGGCGTGCGCGACACCGGCGACACCGAAGCGCCGTTGCCCRTGACGGCGGACACCCAGTTCCTGCTGTGCTCGCTCACCAAGTCTTTCACCGCCGCCGGGCTTGKCCTGCTGGTGGACGAGCGCAAGCTCGACTGGACCCGGCCCGTGCGCGACTACATACCGGAGTTTCGGCTGCACGATGCGGTTGCGACCGAGCGCGTGACCGTGCGGGACTTGCTTTGCCATCACAGCGGCGTCCCGCGCCACGACTGGATCCACTCGCCGGGCGACCTGTCCATGGCGCAGATCCTGGCGGCCTTGCGCCATCTGGAGCCGAGCCGGGACGTGCGCGAGGCCTACCAGTACCAGAACCTGGGGTATCTCGTGGCCGGGCATATCGCGGAGCGCATCAGCGGGCAGCGCTGGGAGGATTTCACCACCGAACGCCTACTCCGTCCGCTGGGCTTCGCGCACTTCGGGCTATCCATCGAAGCGCTCGCCGCCGCGCCAAACCATGCGCATCCGCACATCATGCAAGGCGACGAACGCCAGCGGGCGATGCTGACGCCTATCCGTGCCCTGCCCGCCGGCGGACTCAATGCCTGCGTGTCGGACCTGGCGAAGTGGATGCGCTTGCTGATCGATGAAGGCACCG
>NZ_JBFTSF010000134.1:0-16145 GCF_056399905.1 Cupriavidus sp. 01L46 | reverse complement strand
GGCCAGTACCGCCTGGTTGTCGGATTCGCTCTCGCACCCCTCAAGCGTGAACTGGCGCGCTGCGACATCCACGAACAATACCCGCGAGCGCAGGGTGCGCCCATCCGGCAAGMGCAAGTCGAGGTAGCGCTCCTGCGTCGCCAGGACATCMAGCATGTCGTGGATCTCATCCTCAAGCGCGTGCTGGAATCCATCCGGTGACGGCGGGTTTATCGAAGCGGGATCAAGTCTGTTCATGGATTGGTGTGGCTGACAGGCAAAGGCGGCCGCAAGCATGGCTGCCAAACGTTGCCTAACGGCAGGAAACCGCAGATCTTTAGCCCGGGCGAGAGCGTGGGGGGATGCCTAAAGAACGTGCTCGCAATGCCGTTAGAGGCGTCGGCATGCAAACGAATAAACGAATAAACGAATGATGCAAAGCAGGGAAGCGCAGCAGAAGTGCAGCCTCGAAGCTGGATGCGCGCAGCGTTGTCCGATCCAATATGCAATATGCAATATCTAATGCCTTGAATGAGTGAGTTGCGATGAATCGTAGCGCGCACGCCGCAATGCTCCCCGGTCACCCGGCACCACCACCATGGCCTCGGCAGCCATAGGCACGTCCTTGCCGTTTCCATTGGCGGCAAACGGCGATATCGAGCGGATCAGCGATCCGGACCAGGTACTTGAGATCCTGCAGGATCTGGTTCGCAAGCGCATCCGGCTCCATCTCCATCCTGCGCAGCAGTGCCGGGTGGCTTCGAGCTTTCTGTTTATCGATCCATCCCAAGGCACCTGCGTGCTCGCGTGGTGCCGCAATGGCGTGGAGCTGGAGGCAATCCTGAACGCCAGCGATATGGCGGCTTCGGCATCGATGGGCGACATCACGTTCCAGTTCCGCATCGCCTCCGCCGCCGTCACTCGTTTCGACGGTGGACCGGCGTTTCTCGCCCCCTATCCGACCGGGATCTATCAAGTCCCGCGCCGCAGGCATTTCCGCGTCCGCCCGCAGGCGGAGAAACAGTGCCGTTGCCAGATCCTGTTAAGCGACGGCCAGCTCGTGGAGATGGAAGTCGCCGACGTGTCGGTGTCCGGCGTGGGCTTGCGCTCCCGCAGTGTCGGCCCGCAGCGCTTGCCGGTCGGGACCTGGATCGCTGAATGCCATCTGGACCTTGGCGAGCTGGGCGGGTTGGACCTGGCATTGCAGGTGGTGCGGCATCGAAAGGCCTGGCGCGGCGACGAGGCGCACCATCACTTTGGCTGCCACTTTGGCCAGATGGATGTCCAGGCCGCGAAGTGGCTGCAGCGCGTTGTGTTTGCGCTGGAGCTGGCCGGCCGCGAGTAAGCCGGTAAGCCGGCAAGCAGGCCGCTCAGCATCGCTGCGGCCATGGTTGAACATCAAGCGCATCCCTTGGCGGCATTGCGCACAAAGCGTTGCTCTGTCACGGCAGCCCCCCATTGCTCGCCTGGCGCCTCCTGCGCAAGTTGAAACCCGTGGGACTCATAGAGATGGCGCGCCGCGTCGAGGCCCTTGAATGTCCACAGGTAGGTTTGCCCGTAGCGTGCATCCGCGAAATCCAGCGCGCGTTCCAGCAATTGGCGTCCGACGCCCGTGCCGCGCAAGGCGTTGTCGACGATAAACCAGCGCAGGTGGGCAAGCCCGCCCGGCTCGCCATCGATGGCGATGCTGGCCAGCGACCGGCCGCCTTCCAGCCACAGCCACAGTTGCCTGTCCGGCGATGGCAGGCTGGCCGCGAAGCCAGCCAGCTCGGTGGCCACCTTGTTTTCAAAGAAGCTGCCGAAGCCCACCAGTTGCGAATAGAAGCGGGCATGCAGGCTGGCGATGTCGCCGATGCAGCCCGGCCGGTAGCCTTCCTGGATTCCGCTGCCCACGCCGGCATCGTCCCCGGTGGTCTTTTGGGCGTTGTCCGCGGCGAGCGCATCCGCATAGATCGACAGGGACCGGACCAGCGCTTGCTGGTCGGCCGGGGTCAGCCGCCGCAATGCGCTGGAGACCTGTTCCGTGGCAAAGCCATCGATCTGGTGGTGCAAGTGCCTGCCGGCGTCGGTCAGGTTCAGATGGGCCGAGCGCGCATCGTCGGTCGCGGCCGTGCGTACGACAAGACCCAACGATTCGAGCTTGGCGAGCTGCCGGCTTGTATTGGACTTGTCCAGCCGCAGGATACTGGCCAGATCGCGCGCCTGCAGCCCCGGCGCCAGCCCGATCTCGATGATGGCGTGCACCGCGGAGGGCGCAAGCTGGCTATCTGCCAGCGTGGTCCGCATGAAGCCGAGCTCGCGGACCAGCTTTCTGGAAAACACCCTGAGCGCGGCGATCGTGGCATCACGCGGCTCGGGCAGGGGCTCGACGATATCCATGGCGGCTCCATTGGTTGCGCATCGCAACCATAATAGTTGCGGATCGCAAGTTTTTCAAGGAGCCTAGCCGGAGAGGCCCGCCTACGCCGGTCCGCGCAACAGCGGGGCCAGGGCCTGCGGCACCTCCACCTCGAACCGCAGCACCGCGCTGGCCAGCGCCTTGCCGTAGGTGTCCAGCGCCAGGCTGCGCGACACGCCGCCTCCCAGTGCGCCATGCGCGACGAAGTTGAGCACTTGCAAACCATCGGCTTCGAAGCGCTCGACCTTGCCGGTGACCACGCCGCCATACAGCCTCTTGAAGGCTTGGGCGGTGAGCTGCGCCTTGAGATACGGGTAGAACGCGGCGTCGTAGGCGATCACCGAGGTGTTCGAGATATCGCCCTTGTCGCCGGACCGCGTATGTGCCACGCGCCTTAGCAGAACTTTCATGGGATGTGCCTCGCAGCGGATCAAAGGAAACGKATCAAAGGAAATGAATCTCGGAACTGACCTGCGCGCGCGGCACCAGGGCCGACCACACGCCGATGATCTCGCGCGTGCGCTCCTGGTGCGGCACGCGCTTGCCGGTGGAGGCCAGGCCGCTCACGGCCATGCTGTCGATCTCGCGGCCGACCTTGGCGGCTTCCGCGCGGGTGAGGGTGCGCGCGGCCACGCGCACGGCGATCTCGTTGGGCTCGCACGCCGGCGCCGGGGAGGCCTCGCCGTGGATGGCGTTGACACCGAGAAAGTCGATGCGCAGCGCTTGCGCGTCCAGCCCGGCCAGCTGGAACCGGTGCGCCAGGATGGCCTTGGCCAGGCGCGCCTTTTCCAAGCAGCCGGGTCCGGCGTAGAAGAACATGTCCTCGCCGATAAAACCCTCCGTGCAGCCAAGCGAGACCTTGAGCGTGGGCGTGCGCGGCGATCCGCTGATGCCGCTCATGCGCACCTGGTCGGGCGCAACCTGCTCCAGCTGCGCCGTGGTGAAGTCCACCACCACATCCGGCGTGATGTAGCGGCGCGGGTCGTGCACCTCGTAGAACATCTGCTCCTTGACGGTCTGCAGGTCGATGCGGCCGCCGGTGCCTGCCACCTTGGAAATCACGGACGTGCCGCTCGCGTCCACCTCGGCAATCGGGAAGGCCAGGTTCCACGGCTCGGGCACATCCTTGTAGCCCGGATCGCCAAAATAGCCGCCGGTCACCTGTGCGCCGCATTCCAGCAAATGGCCGATGGCACTGCCGCGCGCTAGCAGCTCCGTGTCGTCGGGCTGCCATCCGAACGCATGCATCATCGGCGCGAGAAACAGGGAGGGATCGGCCACGCGGCCCGTCACCACGATCTGCGCACCGGCTTGCAGCGCGCGCACGATTGGCTCCGCGCCCTCATATGGCTCGGCCGAGATCAGCGAGCCGCGCAGGGTGGCGATGGGCGCGCCGGTCTCCAGGATCTCCAGCTGCTGGTCGCAGATGGTGCCGGTCAGGTCGGAGGTGGTGATCGCCGCGATCTTCACGCCGGGCAGGCCGAGCTCCGCGCACAGCTGCGCGATGCGCCGCGCCGCGCCCAGCGGATTGATCCAGCCCTGGTTGCTGACGATGCGCGTGCCGTTGGCGATGCAGTGCGGCAGCACGGCGCGCATGCGCTCGTCGAGGTAGGTGTCGTAGCCTTCGAAGGCGGGGTCGCGGCGTTTTCGCACTTGCGCAGCGCTGACGGTGGCCTCGGCCATGGTCTCGAAACAGAGGAAATCGAGTTTGCCGTGCTGCGCGCTCAGGGCCGCGGGCTCGACGCGGTCGCCCCACCAGCCGGAGCCTGAGCCAATGCGCAGGGTCTTGGTTGCCATGACGGGATCCTTGGTTTGCTCTTGGTTTGTTGTTCTGCGTGGCGTCTTGGGCTTACTGGGCCTGGATGCCTGCGCTCTTGATCACGCGCGACCATTTCTCGGTATCGGCGCGGATCACCGCGGCGAAGGCAGCCGGTGAGTCGCCGCCGGGCACCGCGCCAAGCTGCTCGATGCGCTGCCTGACCTCGGGCGTGGCCAGCACCTTGGCCACCGTTTGCTGCAGGCGCGCCACCTGCGCGGGCGGCGTGCCGGCCGGGGCCAGCAGGCCGAACCACGAGTTCACCACGTAGCCGGGCAGGCCGGATTCCGCCACGGTGGGCACATCCGGCAGGATGGGCGAGCGCTGCGGGCTGGTCACCGCCAGCGCGCGCACCTTGCCTGCCTGGATTTGCGCCAGCGCCGAGGGCAGGTTGTCGAACATGAGGTTGACCTGGCCCGCCAGCAGGTCGGTCATGGCGGGCGCCGCGCCTTTGTAGGGCACGTGCTGCATCTTCACGCCGGCCATGCTGTCGAGCAATTCGCCGGACAGGTGCGGCGAGCCGCCGGTACTGGTGGACGCGTAGTTGAGGCTGCCCGGCCGCTGCCTGGCCAGCGCGATGAGTTCGGCCACGGATTTGACCGGCAGCGTGGCATTGGTCAGCAGCACGTTGGGCGAGTTGGCGACCAGCGTCACCGGCGCGAAGTCCTTGGCTGAGTCATACGGCATGCGCGCGTAGAGGAACTGGTTGGTGACCTGGGTGCCGAGCGTGCCCATCAGCAGCGTGTAGCCGTCCGGGGCGGCCTTGGCCACGGCCTCGGCGCCGATGTTGCCGCCGGCGCCGGGCCGGTTGTCCACCACCACGGTTTGTCCCAGCGCCTCGCCCAATTTCTGCGCCACCAGGCGCGCGAGGATGTCGGTGGTGCCACCGGGGGTGAAAGGCACCACCAGGCGCAGCGGCTTGGCGGGGTAGCTGTCCGCTGCCCGCGCCGGCAGCGCAAGCTGGGCGCACAGGGCGGCGCAGGCCATGGCGGCCAGGCGGAGGGTGGCACGTCGGTGCATCGTTGTCTCCTCGCAGGCGCTGCCGTGGCGGCAATGCCCGGTGGTTGTGCCGTGTGCGCGGGTGCGCCGCGGCATTTCGTTTAGTGAAATCTTTTTGGGGTGATCTTATGCATGAGCCGGTTTGCAGGTCAAACAAAGGCTATGAATTTTCATTGACTGAAAATTCGATGCATCGCCAAGGGGCTTTGTGGCCCTGGACCCGGTGGCGCCGCGCGAGCTGCCGATGGAGCTGGCTGCGCTGTTAGGCTGTGCGGTGATGGCGGGCATTGGCGCGGTGGCCAATACCGCGCAGGTGCGCATGGGGCAGGGCGTGGCGGTGCTGTGGACGGCGGCGTGGATTTGTCGGCCGTGCCGGGCGCGCCGGCGGCGGGCGCCTCGCGCGTATATCGCGCTGTACTGTCAGGGCAAGCTGCCGGTGGCGCGTTCGCTGACCGGCACGCTCGGGCTCGAAGACATCCATGATGGCTTCGGCCGGCAACGCACCGGGCAGGCGATCCGGCAGATGGTAACGATGGGGGATTAGGGCGGTGCTTGGCGGTAGCCGCGCTCAGTACCCTTGATATCCCTGGTACCCCTGGTACCCCTGGTATTGCGGCTGCGGCGCCTGCTGATAGTAATAGGGCGCCGGCTGCGGCGCGCATGGCACGTACGCGCGATCGTAATCCCGATAGCAGTATCCCGGCGGCGGGCCATATGCCGGCTGGGGCGGCGCGGCGACAACGACCGGCTGGCTGGCCACGGCGGTACCGACGACTGCCAGCCCGACCAAGGCGCCGATGGCCAGCGCTACCGCGCCGGCGGAACCGCCACCGCCATGGTAGCCGCCATCGTGGTAGCGGTCGCGTGCCGAGGCAGGTCCTGCGGCCAGCAGCGCGGCGGCGATGAGGCCCGCGCCGATGACGCGGGTGGCACGATGGGTGTTGCGCATGGCTGACTCCTTGAGACGGCCAGCGAGGGCGGCTGGCCATGACGTCATCTTAGGGGTCGGGCGTCTGCGGAATAGTTTGGCGCGGTTAGCAGATGTAACGCCGATATCACCGTGAGCGCGCCGATCAGGGGGCGGGGCGCGGCGGCGGTGGGGGCGGTTGCGGGGCTGGAGGAGGCGGCGGCGCAGTGTCGGCGCCCGGGGTGGCCTGCGCCGGCGCCTTCTTGTGATGGTGCTTGTGCTTATGCTTCTTGTGGCGCGCAGGCTGGGCCGGCATGGGCGTTGCCGTGGCCCGCTCGCCCTGTGGCTGCTGCGGCTGGGGCGGTGCAAGCTGGGCGTGGGCGATGCCGCCCAGGGCAAGGGCGGCTGCCAGCGCGGCTGCCTTGAGGCTTGGAATTCCGGGTTTCATCGATGCTCCTCAAATAATAATCCGTCACAACAGTCACAACTATCCGCACCGTGACGGCGCATGCGGTATAGGACAAAGTCTGATTCGCGTATCGTCTTTGTAGCTCCCTGCATCAGATAGCGCTACTTATGCTAAGCGCCGCCGCCATCATGCGGCACCGGCGTCATGCCGGCGCGGGACGCCGCCGGCGCGTTCCCGGCCCGGCCTTCATGCTGCCGGCCAAGCCACCATCCCAGCCACGCCCATCCCAGCGCCAGCGCAGCGCCGGTGAACGCCACCACGGCCGGGTGGCCGGAAAGCCCATCGATGGCGGTCTTGAACCACGCACTGACGGCATCGCCGGCGCGATAGACGGCGGTGTCGATCACATTCTTCGCCTTGTACTTGGTCTCGGCATCGACCACGGTAAACAGCATCTCCCGCCCCGGGCGCAGCAAGGCGTATTCCCCCACGCGGCGCAGGATCATCACGCCGGCCAGCACGCCGAAGGTGGGCCACAGCGCCAGCACCAGGAAGCCAGCCGCCACCGCCAGCGGCACCGCCGTGAGCAGGGATGTCACGCCATAGCGCCTGGCGATGCGCCCCGACAGGAACACCTGCACCAGGATGGTCAGCGCCTGCACGATCGCATCGATGGCGCTGAACACCTGGGTCTGCTGCGTGCGGCTGGGAAAGGTCTGCGCCATCAGCCTGGCCTGCTCGAAGTAGAGGAAAGTGCTGGCCGTGGCCAGCAGGATCACGAACAGGCTGATGCCAAGCAGGTAACGGGACCGCGCCACTAGAGTCAGCCCCGCCCAGAGCCCGCCCCCGATGGGCCGGGCCGGGTCTTGCGGCGGCACCGGATCGTCTGCCACCGGCACGCCCGCGCCGGCGCGCTTGCGCCAGCCGAACAGGTAGCCCACGCCGGGCAGCGCGGCCGCGAGCAGCGCGGCCGACAGCACCATCAGCCCGGTCAGGCCGATGCGCGTCACCAGCCAGCCGCCCATCAGCGGGCCAGCCAGGCCGCCCGCGCTGGCGCCGGCGGCCAGCAGGCCGAACAGCCGGCGCGCCTGGCCGGGGCGGAACACGTCCGCCATCAGGCTCCACGCCACCGAGACCACGAACAGGTTGAACACCGATAGCCAGACGTAGAACACGCGMGCCAGCCAGATGTTGTCCGGCGCGCCGCGCGTGGCCACGGCAAAACCCAGCAGGTTGGCAATAAAGAACGCATAGACCCAGGGCACGAAACGCCGGCGGGGCAGCCGCGCGCTGCACAAGCCATAGCAGGGGATGGCCACCAGCATGACCACGAAGGTGGCGGTGAACAGCCATTGCAGGTTTTGCACGCCGCCGGCGATGCCCATGGTCTCTCGCACCGGGCGCAGCATGAAGTAGCTGGCGAACAGGCAGAAGAAGAACAGGAAGCCAGCCGCGACGGCGCTGCCTTCACCGGGCTGGATGCCAAGCCCGTGCCGGGTGGGCTGCCTGGCGTGCGCGGAGTTTGTGGGGTTTGCCATGATGGGTTCAGGCGGCCAGCAGCGCGGCAATGCGCTCGCGCTGGCGCGCATCGGGCATGCGGCCAAGGCCCGCGCCAAGGTTGTCCTGCATATTGCGGGGCTTGGCGGTGGCGGGGATCGCCGCCGTCACCGCGGGGTGGCTGACAATGAATTTCAGGAAGATCTGGCCCCAGGACGCGCAGTCGATCTCGCCGGCCCAGGGCGGCAGCGGCTTGTCCTTGACGGCGTGGAACAGGCGCCCGTCCTGGAACGGGCGATTGACCAGCACGGCCACGCCGCGCTCCTGGCACAACGGCAGCAGCGCGCGCTCGGCATTGCGCTCGGCCAGGGAATAGTTCAGCTGCACAAAATCCAGGCGCTCGCTGCGCACGATCTGCGCCAGCGCCTCATGCGCGTCCTCGCGGTAGTGGGTGATGCCGACATAGCGCGTCTTGCCCTGATCCTTCAGTTGGCGCGCGAAGCGCAGGTTGTCGCGCCAGTCGATCAGGTTGTGGACCTGTAGCAGATCCACGGTATCGCTATGCAGGTCGCGCAGCGACTGGGTCCATTGCGCCTGCGCCGCGCCGCCGGCCGGGCTGGATATCTTGGTGGCCAGGAAGACCTTGCCGCGGGCATTGGCGTCCCGCAGCAGGTCGCCGGTGACGCCTTGCGCGCTGCCATAGCTGGGCGCGGTGTCGATCACCGGGCCGGACGTTTGCAGCAGCAAGGCCAGGACCTCGGCCAGCGGGGCGCGTTCGGCGCGTTCGGTTCCCACGTCGAAGGTATTGGCCGTGCCCATGCCGATCACCGGCAGGGTTTCGTGGCCGCCGGGCAGTGCCCGGCGCAATGGCCCAGCAGCGGGCGGCGCCGCGAGCGTGCTGGCGGGCCAGGCGCCACGGCACAGGCTAAGTGCGGCGGCAAGGCGCGCGCCGTGGCCAAGAAAACGGCGTCTATCGGATGACATGACGATCTCCTTGCTGGCGGGCCCGGATTCTGGCGGCCGGGGCTGCGGCATTTAGTCACTGCGCACCGCGCAGTGGCCCGGCTAGCTTAAGCTGTTGCCCCGATCCGTATCATATTCTCACAGATAGGAATCTTGCCGCCATGGTCGCTCTGCTGGTTGCCTGCATCTACCTCTTGCTTGCCGGCGTGCATGTTTACTGGGCGCTTGGCGGGGGCCTGGCAAAGGATGCCGCGGTTCCCCGTGTGCCGCGCAAGGTAGCCGCCGGTGACATTGCGCCACCGGCAACGGCGAGCGCGATGGTGCCCGCCTTTACGCCCTCGCGCACGGGCACGCTGCTGGTGGCCGTTGGCCTGGCGGCGGTGGCCTTGATGGTGGGCGCGCGCGCCGGGCTGGCCACGGCGCCTTGCACCGGGCCGGTCCTGCAATGGGCYATCGGCCTGGTCGCGCTGGCCATGCTGGCCAGGGCGGTGGGCGATTTCCGGTTGGTTGGCTTCTTCAAGCGCATCACCGGCTCTTCGTTTGCCTGGCTGGATACGTGGGTCTATTCCCCCCTGTGCCTGACGCTGTCCGCTGGCCTGGCGTACGTGGCGATCCTTCCGCCCTGAGCGCCGCCGCATTCCTGGCAGCCGCCTGCGCCGTATCGCAAGAACCCCCGATTGCAAAATGAAGTGGCGCGTCTGACAATGCCCTGCACCAGAGGCCGGGCGCTGCGGCCACGGCCCATCCGGCGGGCCAGGCRGGCAATGAAGAAACGGGAGGCGGGAGACCACGATGCGCACCCAGGTCGCGATCATCGGCGCCGGGCCGGCAGGCCTGCTGCTGGGTCATCTGCTGYGCCGCGCCGGTGTCGATGCCGTGGTCATCGAGGACCGCAGCCGCCAGCACGTGGAAGGACRCATCCGGGCGGGCGTGCTGGAGCAGGGGACGGTCGACCTGCTGGTGGCATCCGGCGTGGGCGAGCGCCTGCAGCGCCAGGGCCTGTGCCACCATGGCATCGACCTGCTGTTCGACGGGATCCGGCACCACATCGACCTGTCCGGGCCAACCGGTGGCCGCGCCATTACCGTGTATGGGCAGCACGAGGTGGTCAAGGACCTGATCGCCGCGCGCCTGGCGGATGGCGCGCCCATCTTGTTCGAGGCCAGCGGCGTGGCCCTGCATGGCGTCGACCGCAGCAAGCCCAGCGTCACGTTCACCCACGGCGGCAAGCGCCACACGCTGCATTGCGATTTCATCGCCGGCTGCGCTGCAGGTGTTCGAGCGGAGCTATCCGTTTGCGTGGCTGGGCATCCTGGCCGAGGCCGCGCCCGCCGCGCAGGAACTGATCTACGCCAGCCATGCGCGCGGCTTCGCGCTGTTTTCGATGCGCTCGCCGCAGATCACGCGGCTCTACCTGCAATGCCGACCCGACGAGGATCTCGCCCAGTGGCCCGACGCACGGATCTGGCAGGAACTGCACGCCCGCCTGGAGACCGGCGACGGCTGGCGGCTCAACGAGGGCCCCGTGCTGCAAAAGGGCGTAACGCCGATGCGCAGCCACGTGGTGGAGCCCATGCAATATGGCCGGCTGTTCCTGGCCGGCGATGCCGCCCATATCGTGCCGCCTACCGGCGCCAAGGGCATGAACCTGGCGGTGGCCGACGTGCGCACGCTGGCGCGGGCATTGGCCGCGCACTATGGCGAACGCCGCGACGACCTGATGGCGGCCTACTCCGCCACCTGCCTGCGGCGGGTCTGGCGCGCCGAGCATTTCTCCTGGTGGATGACCGCGTTGCTGCATCGCTTTCCAGGCCAGACCCCGTTCATGGCGCGGCTGCAGCAAGCCGAGCTGGCATACGTTACCGCTTCGCCCGCCGCCGGCGCAACGCTCGCGGAGAACTATGTCGGGCTGCCATTCGCCACCTTCGAGGGCCATTGAGTGCCCATCCCGATCGCCATACAGGAGATGTCATGACAAAGCTTGGTTGCCCGCCACCGTGGCCAGGGGAGGGCAGGCGATGATCGCCAGCTTCCTCGGCGTGCTGTTCGACGGGCTGGCCTATGGCTGCCTGCTGTTCCTGATCAGCGTGGGGCTGTCGGTGACCATGGGCCTGATGAATTTCGTCAACCTCGCCCACGGCGCATTCGCCATGTTCGGCGGCTACGTGGCGGTGGTGCTGATGACCCGGGCCGGCGTGCCTTTCCTGGCGACGCTGCCACTAGCCTTCTTGGGGGCCGCGGCAGTGGGCTGGCTGCTCGAGCGCAGCCTGTACCGGCGGCTCTACGGCGCCAGCCATCTCGACCAGGTGCTGTTTTCGATCGGGCTCACCTTCATGGCGATCGCGGGGGCCACCTACGTGTTCGGGCCGGGCCAGCAGCCGGTGGCGCTACCCGCTTTCCTGCTGGGCCAGGTGCGCGTGGCGGGCCTGGACCTTGGGGCCTATCGCCTGTTCATGATCGGCGTGGTGGTGGTCATCACCGCGGCGCTGGGCTGGCTGGTGGCGCGCACGCGCTTTGGCGCGCAAGTGCGCGCGGCGGTGGACAACCAGCAAGCGGCGCGCGGCCTGGGCATCAACGTGGAGCGGGTATTCAGCCTGACCTTCGCGCTTGGGTCCGGGCTGGCCGGGCTGGGCGGCGGGCTGGGCATCGACGTGCTGGGGCTCGATCCGTCGTTCCCGCTCAAGTACATGGTGTATTTCCTGCTGGTGGTGGCGGTGGGCGGCGCGGGCACCATCCGCGGCCCGCTGGTGGCGGCGCTGCTGCTGGGCGTGGCCGATGTGGCCGGCAAGTATTACGTGCCGGCGGTAGGCGCCTTTGTCATCTATGCGCTGATGGTGCTGCTGCTGATGCTGTTCCCGGCCGGCCTTTACGGGAGGCGGGCATGAGCGCTCTTGACGAGGTACCGAGTCGCGCGAGCGAGCGGCGCTCCCATCTGCCCGACGGGCGCTGGCGCGTTGGCGAGATCGTGTTCTGGCTGGTGCCGGTGGCGGTGTTCTTCCTGCTGCCCGGCTACCTGATCCTTGGCAGCCAGGTGCTGATCACCGGGCTCTTCGCGCTGTCGCTGGACTTGCTGCTGGGCTACGCCGGGATCGTCTCGCTGGGGCATGCGGCCTTCTTCGGCCTCGGCGCCTACACTGCCGGGCTGCTGGCCGCGCATGGCTGGGGCGAGCCGGTCTCGGGCCTGCTCGCGGCTGGCGCGGTGGCCGGCCTGGCGGGTTGGCTGGCGAGTTTCCTGGTAGTGCGCGGCGGCGACCTGACCCGGCTCATGGTCACGCTGGGCATCGGGCTGATGCTGTTCGAGGCGGCTAACAAGGCAGCTTTCCTGACTGGCGGCGTGGATGGCCTGTCGGGCGTCACCATGGCGCCGTTGCTCGGGCTGTTCGAGTTCGACCTGTTTGGCAAGACTGCCTACCTTTACAGCCTGGTGGTGACGTTCCTGTTGTTCGTGCTGGTGCGCAGGCTGGTGGCTTCGCCCTTCGGCCTGTCGCTGCGCGGCATGCGCGAGGGCGTGCGCCGCATGCCGGCGCTGGGTGTCGACGTGCCGCGCCGCCTGGGCGCGGTGTTTGCCGTGGCGGCGGCGCTGGCCGGCGTGGCCGGCGGGCTGCTGGCGCAGACGACCCAGTTCGTCGGCATGGATGTGCTGGGCTTCCCGCGTTCGGCGGAGTTGCTTGTGATGCTGGTGCTGGGTGGCGCGGGCCGCTTGTACGGCGCACTGCTCGGGGCGGCCGTGTTCATGATCGCGCAGGATGTGCTGGCAGGCATCAACCCGGTGTACTGGCAGTTCTGGATTGGCCTGCTGCTGGTGGTGATCGTGCTGTTTGCGCGCGGCGGGCTGATGGGCGCGCTGGATGCGCTGCGCCGCGCCATGCGCCGCAAGCCGGGAGGAGAGCGGCCATGACCAGGTTGCTGCGTACCGAGGGACTGTCCAAGTCCTGGGGCGGGTTTGCCGCCAACAGCGACATCTCCCTGCAGTTTCCGCCGGGCGCCCGCCATGCGCTGATCGGGCCTAACGGCGCCGGCAAGACCACCTTCATCAACCTGCTCACCGGTGCCTTGCCGGCCAGTAGCGGCAGCATCTGGCTGGGCGATGAGGACATCACGCAATTGCCCCAGCACGCACGGGTGCGGCGCGGCATGACCCGGACCTTCCAGATCAACACGCTGTTCCCCGGCCTGACGGTGCTCGAATCCGTGGTGCTGGCGGTGGCAGAGCGCAGCGGCGCCACCCGGATCTGGCATCGCACCGTGGTTTCGCAGCGGGCACTGGCCGACGAGGCCATGGCGGTGCTGGCCAGCCTGCGCCTGGATGCCGAGGCCGATACCGAGACGCGCAGCCTGCCATACGGCAAGCAGCGGCTGCTGGAAATTGCGCTGGCGCTGGCCACCCGGCCCGCCATCCTGCTGCTGGACGAGCCCGCGGCGGGCATCCCGTCCGGGGAGAGTGCCGAGCTGTTCGGCGTGATCGCAGGCCTGCCGCGCGATATCACCATCCTGTTTATCGAGCACGACATGCACCTGGTATTCCGCTTTGCCGAGCGCATCACGGTGCTGGTGGGTGGCCGCGTGCTGACCGAAGGCACGCCCGCGGAGATCGGCGCCGATCCCCGTGTCAGGGAGGTATACCTCGGGGAGGCCGCCCATGACTGAGCTGCTGCGGGTGCAGGGGCTGAGCGCGGGCTATGGCGATGCCGTCGTGCTCGACGGCATCGACCTTGCGCTGGACGCTGGCGAGAGCCTGGCCTTGCTGGGCCGCAACGGGGTGGGCAAGAGCACGCTGCTCATGACGTTGATGGGCCTGACCCGGCAGCGGCGCGGCAGCCTGTCCTGGCGAGGGCGCGACCTGACGCGGCTGGCGGCGCACCAGCGCGCCGCCGCCGGACTGGGATGGGTGCCGCAGGAGCGCTGCATGTTCCCGTCCCTGACCGTGGAAGAACACCTGACGGCGGTGGCGCGTCCCGGCCACTGGAATGTCGCTCGGGTTTATGAAGTTTTTCCCCGGCTGCAGGAACGGCGCGCAAATTTGGGCAACCAGTTGTCAGGGGGCGAACAGCAGATGCTGGCCATTGGCCGGGCGCTCATGGTAAACCCGTCCCTGCTATTACTCGACGAGCCGATGGAGGGATTGGCGCCTATTATTGTTCAGGAATTGCAGCATGTGATCCGCCGCTTGATCGAGGAAGGCGGCATGGCTGTGATCGTGGTGGAGCAGCACGCTCGCCTGGCGCTTGGCATGACGCGGCGCGCGATGGTGCTCGATCGCGGCAGGGTAGTGTTTGAGTCGACCAGCGCGGAACTGCTGGCGGACAAGGGCAGTCTGGACAGGTTGCTGACGGTCGCCTGAGCCCATCCCCGGTATGGTCAACCGGCAGCAGGCGATAGACGGCGAACGTTGGCGGCAACGCCGCGTTCGGCCAGCGGGCAGTGCTCATTTTTCGCAGGCGGGTAGTCACGGGGAACTATGGAAACCCATGAGCAGAATCGGCTCGTCAACGCCTATATCCAGCGTTACAGCCGCTACGACCCGGCCATTGGCCGGCACGAGGTCCGCTCGTTCTGGGTCTGGCAGGCTTGCGACTGGCTCGGCGTCAACGACCCGGAGGGGTTATGGTGGCTGGTGCTGGAAGTCCTGGCCCGCACCGACAGTCCCCGCGTCCTTGGCGCACTCGCCGCCGGCGAGCTCGAAGACCTGATCGAGTACCACGGCCCGGCCTTTATCGGCCGCATCGAGCAGGAGGCCGCGCGCGCCCCGCGCTTCCGCCGCCTGCTGTGCGGCGTCTGGCGCAGTTCCACGCCCGAGGTCTGGGCGCGGGTGCTGGCCGCCAGCGACAGCAACTTCAACGAAGTGCCGCAGCGCGCGATGTGGATATGCTACGAGCAGCGTGGCTGGGATGCGCAGGGCGCGGCGGCGCAGCCCGATGCCGAGGCTGGCGTGTCCCGCGAGGCCCACAGGCAGCCCGCGCGTGTCGTGCCATCGCCATCGCGGCTGCGGCTGCGGCAGCGTGAAGGCGCGATGCATGCAGACTCGCCGCATCACGCCGCCTGGCCTACTTCCCCGGATCCTTGACGTTGTCGAACTTGTCGAATTCCACGTTGTAGAGTTCGCCGCCAACCTTTTCCACACGCCGGATGTAGACGGTCTGGACCACGTCGCGGGTGTCCGGGTCGATCATGATCGACCCGCGCGGGCTGGCGATCTTCATGCCCTTGAGCGCCGCGACGAACTTGTCGCCGTCGGTGGCGCCGCCGGTCTTCTTCAGCGCGTCGTAGATCGCGCGCATGCCGTCATAGGCAGCCACGGCCATGAAGTTAGGCCGGCCGGCGCCGGGGTTGGCTTCGGCAAAGGCTTTCAGGAAGGCCTTGTTCTCGGGCGAATCGTGCGCCATCGAGTAATGGAACGACGTGATCACACCCAGCGTGGCGTCGCCCATGGCCGGCAGCACGTGGTCGTCGGTCAGGTCGCCGGTGGCGATCACGCGGATGCCGGCCTCGGCCAGGCCGCGCTCGCGAAAGCCCTTCATGAATGCCACGCCTTGCTCGCCGGCGGGCAGGAACAGGAACACCGCCTCCGGCTTGGCATCCTTGATGCGCTGGATGAATGGCGCGAACTCCGGGTTGCGCAGCGGCACCCGGATCGATTCGACCACCTGTCCGCCGCCGCCGATGAAGTTGGTCTTGAACGCGGTCTCCGCGTCGATCCCCGGCGCGTAGTCCGCCACCAGCGTCACTACCTTGCGCACCTTGTTCTTGATGGCCCAGGTGGCCATCGGCGCCGAGATCTGCGGCAAGGTCATCGACACCCGCGCGATATACGCGGATTTGGTGGTGATCGAGGATGACGCCGCGTTGAAGATCACCATCGGCTTCCTGGCCTGCTCGGCAATTGGCGCCACCGCCAGGGCCTCGGGCGTGAGGCCGAAGCCGGCCAGCACGTCGACCTTGTCGCGCACCACCAGCTCCTGCGCCAGCCGCTTGGCCACATCCGGGGCCGGGCCCGTGGTGTCCTTGCTGATGATCTGCACCTTGCGCCCCGCCACGGTATCGCCATTGAGCTTCTGGAACGCCTTGATGCCGCCTTCCATCTGCTTGCCATAGTCGGCAAAGCTGCCGKAGAAAGGCGCGATCAGCCCGATCTTGACGGGATCCGCGGCGTGGGCGAGCGAAGGCGCCACGGCAAGCA